>JANNWI010000176.1:0-3503 GCA_031414715.1 Methylophilaceae bacterium
CGAATATCAATAAATTGATCAAATGCTTTGACTAACCTTTGCCGCGTTGGCGTTTTATCAACTGCGCCGTAAGAATAAGCGATGATGTTGAATTGCCTTCTGTCGTGTTTTTCAATCAGCTCTGTGATTAAAAATGCCAGTGGATGTAGCCTAAAATCGGCTGATAAATAGCCTATTTTAATCTTATTGGTACTGTTAGTTTTATTTACCATGCCCTGTAGGCCAATATCCATGAGGCTTTCAGGCATGCTATTTTCGCTAATGCTATTTTTAATCGTGCTATTAATCATATGACCAAACATATTGTTGGCCCAGTTTGTAGCACATTGTTTTTGCTCTTGCGCTGTGGCAGTTGGCAATGCTAAAAAGGCAAATGGCGAAATTTGCGCGCTGGGCTCTTCGCGCACCAAGCGACGCACTTCTACAATCAGCGGCTCTAAGTCTGTTGAATTTAAACCATGCCAATCACAAATATGTTGTTTTTGATGCACTAAATGCGCCAGCGCATGGTGCAAGTTGGGATTGAGTTTTAACGCAGTTTCATAAGACAAAATTGCTTTATCTAATTGGCCAAGTTCGCGCTGAATATTGCCCAAATTATTATGCGTATCGGCGTCGTTTGCATCGAATTTTAACGATTGTTGAAAGCTAAAAAGCGCATCTTTTGGCTTATTTAGCTCACGTTGCGCGTTGCCCAAGTTATACCAGTAAGCGGCATTGTTGGGTTTATATGCTAGCACCTCTTCAAAACAGCTAGCAGCCAGCACAAATTGGCCATTATTTTGCGCTTGGTTGCCAAATGATTCTAAGCTAAAGCACAAGGCATTTCGCACATATTCATTAGTTTTTAAGACGCGAACCAGTCGCCTAAAATAGCCTGCAGCCTCCTCAAAGCGTTGCAATTCTAGGCATAAATTGCCGCAATTTAATTGCGCTTCTAAATCTTTAGGGTTTTTTAAAAGCGCATGTTGCCAATGTTTAAGCGCTTGTTGTGAATCATTTTGCATAATGCAATTTTAAACTATTTATATAATGAATTCGCTAACAGTTTTGCGCCAATCTTGCGTAACATAAAACGGCTTGGGTTAAGTTTGCTTACTAGCTCTGGCGCGATTGGTAATGTGTTTTTTGTGGCTAAGCAGGCAATTATTTCGCCACATAAAGGCGCAGTAATCATACCCTTTGAGCCGTGCCCCGCATTGATATACAAGCCATTTAACCAAGGCAAGTTTTCTGGCAGGGCGTTATAGCGCGGCGGATATTGTTGCAGTTGTTGTTCGTCTAAAAATTGGCCTGCCAGCGGCATGTAATCTAGCGTTTGGCTGCGCCAGCCCACTCGCGCTTGCACACTGGCGATATCAACTTGAATAGTTGGCAACATTTTTTGCAACGCATTTAAGTTTTTTTGCGTATCGGCGCTGCTAATTTCAGCGTTGGCGTCATTAGGTGCGTAAGTGCTACCAACATAATGCCAGCCATCAACCGCAGGGCTAATGTGATGATCGCTGCAAATAATGCGCTTAATTTTTTCGCTGTGTGGGCTAGATTTAAACCAATTAAGCTGACCGCGCACAGGCGTAATGGCTGCGCTAGCGCATTGTGCAAATTGTTTAATATGGTTTGCGTTGCATATCACTACTATATCGGCCTCTAGTATGTCAGTTTCTAGCGTTGCATGATTGGTAATCACTTGCCAACGATTGTTAAACGGTACGATAGAGAGCGCATGGGTGTTGGGTTTCACGCACGAATAACCAACTTCAGCTGGTATATTCTGCGGGGACAACACTTGCTGTTGCAGGCCAATATTAGGGTGCTGCATAAGTGCTTTGCAAAAAGCTTGCGGTTTTACCCAGCCTGCTTGTGGCAGGTATAAGCCACCTGTATTTAGCGTAATTCCAGCCATTTGGCTTGCTGCTTCAGCGCTTAACAGTTGAAAGTTCTCATCGGAAATTTGCGCTTGTTTGATAACCTCGCGCGCATTAAATGCTAGCTGAATTTGGCCACATTGGTCGAAAAAATCAGCCGCATTTGGCAATTTTTTTAACAGGTCTTTTAATAAATCTAACGTATAGTCAAAACCTTGCAAAGCCAACGTATTAGCGGCTGTGGGTTTAATGCTAAGCTTGGGGTAAAGCATGGCTAGCGGATTGCCAGAAGCTTCTTGCGCGATATCCTCGTGCTGTTCTAACAGCGTTACCTGTACGTTGCGCTGCGCTAAACTAAATGCAGTGCTACAACCAGCAATGCCACCGCCAATCACAATTGCGCTATACGCTGATTTAGATACTAACTCGGACATTAGTTAATGGCCGCCAAAATAACCAGCTAACATTTCACGCTTTTTGCCAAAACCTGCGTGTTTTTCAACCCGAAAACCCGCGCTCTGTAGGTTTTTTCGCACAATACTGGCACTAGTAAAAGTGGCAAATGTCGCGTTGCCGCTAGCAATGCGCGCCAAATGATTGAGCGTATCTGCCTGCCACATGTCGGCATTTTTAGCTGGCGCAAAACCATCCAGTAGAAAAGCATCCACATAAGATTCTGGCCAATATTCATCGGTAATTTGTAGATTTGGCAATACATCATTTATATCACCAAGCCACAAGCCAATATCTATGCGGCTTACAGCCATGCTAAAAACGCTAGAGGGAAATTGCAGGGTATTGTAATGCGTTAAAAACTCGTTCGATATGGCAGAAAACTGTGGCCAAAGTTGGCTAGCACGTTGCATGTCTGCAAAGGTTAACGGCAGTTTTTCCACACTGAAATATCGCAATTTGGCCGTTTTTGGTGCATATTTTAGCCAACAATTGGCAACCGCGTAAAAATTTAAACCTGTACCAAAGCCAGTTTCAAAAATAGTAAATGCGGATTCTTGTAAGTTTTTGAATCGATTGATTAAGTCATTTTTATCGATAAAAATGTACTCTGTTTCGGCCAAGCCGTTATCAGTATTAAAATAAACGTCATTGAAATCAAGCGAATAGGGCGTAAATATAGCATTTTCTGAAGCGCGCCATTCTATGTTAGCAAATTGCATCATGCATGATTGTAACCTACTAAATTAATGGTTTTCGGCGATTTTCTGGCTTTGCTAACAACAAATGCACGTCGCCCAACGCGCGCTCGGCAAAGCCGCCTTCGCAATAGCACAAATAAAACTCCCACATTTTAATAAACTCTTCAGAATAGCCCAATTGGCGCACTTGCCTGATATTGGCGAAGAAATTCTCGCGCCAAGCGGCTAAGGTTGTTGCGTAATGTGGGCCAATATCTTCTAAATCAAAGAGCCGCAAATCGGTAGTTTTGGTCATACTTTGCAACATAGCGGTGTTGCTGGGAATGTTAGAGCCTGGGAAAATATAACGTTGAATAAAATCGACACTGTTTTTTGCGCTTTCAAAGCGTTGATCGCTAATGGTGATGGCTTGTATCAGCGCTAGGCCATCGGGTTTGAGCAATTGTGATACTTTTTTAAAATAGGTATCGTAAAATTGATG
>JANNWI010000177.1:0-9158 GCA_031414715.1 Methylophilaceae bacterium
TGGCAACAATAGTGAGAATAATTAAAGATAAAGAAAAGAAACGCGTTGCAACGCCCAAAAACAAAGCAAAAGCGCCAATGATTTCAAAATAAGTGGCCACGCCCCAACTAATATCAGGCGGCAATAAACTAAACGGGAATGGGAAACTAATGTCAGCGAACCAATTACTACCATGTAATTTTTCAAACCCAGCTTCGCAAAATTCCCAAGCCAAAATAAATCTTAGGAATAACTGCGGTAGCCATTCGCCCAAATGGTTAAGGTTGCAGGTGATTAATTGGTAAAAGCCAGTCAGCCGATTGATTGAAAACATATAAAACTCCCTAATCGTTATAGTTTGTAGTAAAAAGTACCTGAAAAGTACATAACGATTAGTCGGCTAAACAGCAGAAGCCTTACATGACTTTTGTTTTTATAGCTTTGTTTTAACCAGTGCTTTAGCGCTTACTTTATATTTGTAGTAAATACGAATACCCAATAACAATCCAAGTACGGCGGCGTAATAGATGGGTTCGGTTAGATCTTTTTTAACCAACATCCAATAGTGCACTACCACTAAAATAGCAATTAAATAAACTAATTGATGTAGTTTTTTCCATTTAGTTTTCAGTTTTTTAATCATATAACTATTCGAGGTGAATGCTAGTGGAATGGTCATTAGAAATGCCGCAAAGCCAACTAATATACGCGGGTGTTTGGATACATCGACAACAATTTCATCCCAGTAAAAGGCAAAATCAAGCCAAACATAGGTGATGATGTGCAAGCAAGCATAAAAAAACATAAATAGCCCGAGGACTCTGCGCAATTGAATTTGCCACACCTGCCCTGTTAACAGCCTAATTGGTGTCATGCTTAGCGTGATAAGTAGAAAAACCAGCGCCCATGTTCCAGTGGAATGCTCGACAAATTCGACTGGGTTGGCGCCTAAATTATCGTTAAAACCCAACCAAATCAAGCGCGCTAAAGGTAATAAAGCTAACAACCAAACACATACTTTTATAGTGACAATTTTTTGCTTATTCATATTAAAAGTTATTGAATAAATCCATGCCAGCGTACATTTGTGCGACTTGTTCACTGTAACCGTTAAACATTTTTGTTTTGATGCGGCCGCCGAATAATCCCGCGCCTATTGGCTTTTCAGACGATTGTGTCCAACGTGGATGATCCACTTCAGGGTTTACGTTAGCGTAAAAACCATATTCACTAGGGCCAGATTTTGCCCAAGTAGTTAGCGGCATTTTTTCCACAAACCGAATTTTAACGATAGATTTGCCGCCTTTAAAACCATATTTCCACGGCATGACTAAGCGCGCGGGCGCACCATTTTGGTTTTGTAACAGCTCGCCATACAAGCCAACTGCCAGTAATGTTAGCGGATTCATCGCTTCATCCATACGCAAACCTTCGGTATATGGCCAATCGAGTATTGGCGAGTTAGCGCCTGGCATGGTTTTAGGGTCGTTAGCAGAAATAAACTCAATATATTTGGCATTGCCAGTTGGCTCTGCCCATTTAACCAGACTGGCTAGTGGCAAACCCACCCATGGCACCACCATAGACCAAGCCTCAACACAGCGATGGCGATAAATACGCTCCTCAAGTGGTGCCAGTTTTAGCAGCTCTTCTATGCTAATGGTTTTGGCTTTTTTGACTTCGCCTTCAATGCTTATGGTCCAAGGGCGCACTTTAAATTGTGATGAATATTTTGCAGGGTCAGATTTGTCGGTGCCAAACTCATAATAATTGTTATATGTTGTGACATCTTCATATTTGGTTAGCTTTTCACCTGCGCCATAAGCAGTTTTTTTATAATTTGCAATTTTGATGCGAGAACCAGGCTTAACGACTGTTTTTTCTAACTTAGCAGGCGCATTAGCGCGACCTAGCAAGCGCGCATCGCCTTCAGTAGTGCCTCCTGAAACGGTTGCTGCACGTACCTTTGGTGATAACAGCAACGCAGAACCCGCCGCTAAGCCATAGCCAGCCGCTTTGATAAAGCTGCGTCTGTTATCAAATACTTCTCGCGTGGTGATTTCTGAAGGCTGAATATTGCTTGGGTTAATCGCTGATTTGCTGATAATAATCATCTGTCTGCCTTATCGTTTGTTAAGTCTGTACCGTTTAGTCGCGTGCGTTAAACAAAACTTACATCCTATTTCAGCTATTTAGCATTTAATGCGTCAGCTTTTTTAACGAAGCTTCAATTTCCGCAGCCAAATCGACTTCACCGATACTTTTGGCCATGGTTGATGCTTCTGCTAGCATAGTTTTTGCACTGGCTGTGTCACCCAAAGCCGCTTTGTTGCGTGCCATCCCATAGTTGGCTAAGGTTTCATAATAGACGCTGCCATTATCTTTACTAAATTTAATCAGCTTTGCATAGGTATTTTCTGCCGCAGGAAAATATTTCGCAAGCGTATACATTTTACCGAGCATCAAACCTGCCCTAGCGTATTCATCGCGCGTGCCAGATCTATCTTGCATGATCGTCGCTTTTAACTGATATTCAATGGCATTATCGTATTTACCCAAAGCATTATATGCGGCAGCAATATTTTCAAAGCTTTCTGCACGCTCATTATCATTCATCAAAAATTTGGCGCCTGCTTGGTAACTAGCAAGCGCGGCGTTTAAATCATTGTTTTGCATGTGAGTATCGCCTATTAAATTAAGGTTAACACGCTTAAATTTATCCATGTTTTTTTCAGCATCGCAGGCTTTAATACTGGTTTCATAGCTGGCAATGGCCTGACTAAATTGACTATTATTTCTGTGTAAATTACCAATAAAAATATGCGCTAAAATATGCTCTAGGCCAGGCTGCGATTGCTTCTCGGCTAATTGCAGTGTATTCAATGCCTCATCATATTTGCCTAGTGCGCCTTGCGCCCTGCCCTTACATAACAAACCATCATGATTGTTAGCTTGCAGCTTTAAAATATCGTCTGAAAGACGCATTGCACTGACTAAATCTGCTTTGTTTAGCGCAACATTGCATGCAGTTACTTTATCAGAAAGCGCATCTGCATTTGCATTAAAACTTAATAAAAACAATAATATAAATGTATTTATTAAGGTAAATTGGAGGTTGTTTAATGGTGCGTCTTTTTTATATGTCATTGCTTTAAACCTATTAAAATAAAGTTGTTTGTTTAACTTCTAGTTTGTTTTGTTGTGTATCTTCTGCTGTGCTTTGCATTATGTCCGACGGTGCTAGGCTTGAATTAGTTTCTAGCAATGTTAATAATCCTGCTTCATCAATAATCGCCACATTTATACTTTGCGCTTTTTCTAACTTACTGCCCGCATCGCTGCCTGCGACCACATAATCTGTTTTTTTCGATACACTACCACTCACCTTGCCGCCAGCTGCTTCTATTAAGGCTTGTGCGGCATCTCGACTTAAAGTTGGCAAGGTGCCAGTTAGCACCATCGTTTTGCCAAGCA
This sequence comes from Methylophilaceae bacterium, assembly GCA_031414715.1. Taxonomy (GTDB): domain Bacteria; phylum Pseudomonadota; class Gammaproteobacteria; order Burkholderiales; family Methylophilaceae; genus Methylotenera_A. Next base: position 3,454 of record JANNWI010000177.1, read on the forward strand.
ACACGCCTGCAGCCATTTGTTTGCCAGTTGTTTCAGGCCATGTTACGCCTAAATCTTGCATCGATTGAATCACTTGGCGATTATGTGGCTCGCCCAAAAACTGCATAATCGATTCTGCCACAATTGGCCCAACATCATTCACTTCTAGCAATGCTTCAGAAGGCGCATGGATAATGGCTTGCAGGCCACCGAAATGTGCGGCTAAATCTTTCGCTGTCGCCTCGCCCACATTGCGTATGCCCAAAGCGTAAATAAAGCGTGCCAGCGTGGTGTGCTTACTTTTAGCTAACGCATCAATCACGTTTTGCGCTGACTTCTGCGCCATGCGATCTAAATTGGCCAGTGCGGTCACATCCAGCTTGTAAATATCGTCTAAATGATGCACCAAATTGGCCTCGACCAACTGGTCCGCCAATTTTTCGCCTAGTCCTTCAATATCCAAAGCGCGCCGGCTAGCAAAATGCGTAATTGCTTGCTTGCGTTGCGCGGGGCAAAATAAACCACCCGTACACCGCGCCACCGCTTCATCGGCAAGTCGTTCAATGTGCGAGCCGCATTCTGGACAACTAATTGGCATGCTGAAAAGGCTCGTGGATATTGGTCTCTGGGCTAGGTCAACTGAAACTACTTCTGGAATCACATCACCTGCACGGCGCACGATTACCGTATCGCCTATGCGAATATCTTTGCGACGCATTTCATCTTCGTTGTGTAGCGTGGCGTTGGTCACGTTTACACCGCCCACAAACACGCTTTTAAGGCGCGCCACGGGCGTTATGGCGCCAGTGCGACCAACTTGTACGGTAATGTCCTCAACGACAGTTGTCGCTTCTTCTGCAGGGTATTTGTGCGCAATTGCCCAACGTGGTGCGCGCGACACAAAGCCAAGCTCGTTTTGTTGAGCAAAACTATTCACCTTATAGACAACGCCATCAATATCAAACGGCAGATTTTTTCGCAGCTCTCCCATTTGCTCATAGTATTCACGCAAGCCATCTGCGCCCCGCTTCACCGCGCGCAAATCGCTTACTGGGAAGTGCAGCTTAGCTAAATAATCCATCGCTTCACTATGAGATACTTTGGAATCTGCCATGGAAGGCGCACCAATACTGTCTTTCTCTATTAATTCTCCCAGGCCATAAGCAAAAAAATGTAGCGGGCGTGTGGCAGTTATTTTAGGATCAAGTTGGCGCAAGCTACCAGCCGCCGCGTTGCGCGGGTTAGCGAATAATTTAGCGCCCAGTTTTTCTTGCGTCAAATTCAATTGCTCAAAATCTTTTTTAAGCATCAATACCTCGCCGCGCACTTCAAGCAATGCTGGCGGGTTTTCACTATTTAAGCGAGTTGGTATGGCACGTATCGTACGCAAATTATGCGTGACATTTTCGCCCGTGTTGCCATCGCCGCGCGTGGCGCCTTGCACAAAGATGCCGTTCTCATAGGTAAGTGCAATCGCCAAGCCATCAAACTTGGGCTCCACTGCATATTCAATATTTTCAATACCTAAACTATCTCGAATGCGTTTATCAAAGGCTAATAACTCATCATCGCCAAACGCGTTATTCAGAGACAGCATGGCTTGTCGATGTGTCACGCTTTCGAATGCACCAATCGCGCTGCCACCTACCCGCTGCGAAGGCGAATCTAAGCTAATTAATTGTGGAAATTGTGATTCTAGATTGACCAGCTGGCGATACAAGCCATCATATTCGCTGTCAGAAATTGTTGGTGCATCTTGCACGTAATACTGATAATCATACTGAGATATTTGCAACTTAAGTGCAGTCATTTGCTGCTGCGCTGCTTCTAAACTCAGCATATTATCTAGCAAACTAAAAAAAGACTGGCAAAAAATAGACTAGTTGAAAAGGCGCATGCTGGCTGGGCTGCCAGGCATAATGCCGCGTGCCACCATAGTGGCGTGTATTACTTTAAGCTGTTGCCTAATTTTTTCTATTTGTAAATCACCCAGTGCTTTTTGGTTATCATCTACCAAATTAGCATTGAGACTGCTGGCCATTTTTTGCGCTATTAAAATCATTTGGTTAAATACTTGCTCGCTGTTGCTTACTTTGGGTATTTCGATTTGTAGGGTGATGCTTTTTAGCACATTACTACGCAAGCTTTCTGCGGTGAAAGGAACATTATTGGTATCAATTGCAGTAAATAAAATAGCATCATTGGCATACAAATAAAACTTACCATCGTCTTTTAACAGCATGCCATTCGCCTCTGCCAAGCCTTTAAATTTAGTGCCATGAATGGGCGCATCACCTTGTGCCACATGCGCGCTGATCATCTGATCCACTTCAATGCAAAACTGATCTAATTCAATCGCGCGCTGCATGGCGTCGCCACTGCTTTGCCACTCCACATGCGCATTCAAACTCAAACCAGCATCTTCAACCGCAAATTGAAATTTATTCAACAGGTTTTTAGCCACCGGGCCACCGCGATCAGCCAACTGTAAGCTACAAGCCACTTGTTTATAGTGGCTTGAGTCGGCCGTATCAATCACCTGCCATTTATCTTGCTGATCTAGCCCATGCAGCGTGCTGGGCAAGGAAATATGCGTCAGTGATTCTTTAAGCGTATTTAAATCTTGGCTTAATATATTTTTGTTGGCGTATAAAATAGCAGTTAAATCAATTTGTGGATGGGCAGATTCTGGTAAATTGACTTGTGCGGCTTGAATTTTTTCGTGTAAAACTGCTTTTACAATCGGCTCGAGCAACTGCGGGGCTGTGACTTGAGATGCTGTAACTTGCGTCTCTGCATCAGAACCTACTATATCAACCTCTGAAGAAGTTGCTAAAATTTGTGCTGCTACATAGTTTTCTGCTTGCGTTTGTTCTATTTGTTCTTGTTCAAGCTTAGCTGATTCGAATTCATCATCTGCAATCTGCATCTCGCCCGGAATAGTGTGCTGCATAAATTGCTTAGACTTTTCTTTAATCTCTGCCAGCTCCTTATCAATCACATAAGCGTCTGTATTAATATGAAAATCGTCTGTTAACACATCCTTTTGTGGCACAATAAAGTCACTGCTAACTTGTTTGCGCAGTTTTTTCTCTTGCAGCCAGTTGTAAACAAGCACGCCGCCAATAATAATGGCGCCTAATATCATTAATACTAATAGCAAATCTGACATGTTTTATATTCTAAGCTAAATGTGTTCTTGTTTTCATTTTACAAGCCTAAAGCAGTATTTTTTTAAGCTTGCAATGCTAGCGCCGCTTCAATATCTACATCCACTATACGCGAAACACCAGATTCCTGCATGGTAACACCAATGAGCTGCTGCGCCATTTCCATGGTTATTTTATTGTGTGAAACAAACAAAAATTGCGTTTTTTCGGACATTTTTTTTACCATACTGCAAAATCGTTCGGTGTTGCTATCATCTAAGGGCGCATCCACTTCGTCCATTAAACAAAATGGTGCTGGGTTTAGCCTAAATAATGCAAAAACCAATGCGATAGCAGTTAACGCCTTTTCACCGCCGCTTAATAGCTGAATGGTGGTGTTTTTCTTGCCTGGCGGCTGCGCAAATACTTGCAACCCAGTATCCAAAATCTCGTCACCTAGCAACTCTAATCTTGCCTGACCGCCGCCAAACAGCGTGGCAAATAGCTCGTTAAAATGGCTATTGACCGTGTTATAGGTTGCCATTAATTTATCGCGCGTTTCGCGGTCAATCTTCTTAATCGCATCTTCCAGCGTCTCAGTCGCTTGGGTCAAATCTAGCATTTGGCTATCTAAATAAACTTTTCGCTCAGTTTCGCTGACTAATTCTTGTATGGCGGCCATATTCACCGGGCCAATTTCCTCAATTTGTTGCTGCAATTGATTGGTTTTGCGCAGCAATTCGCTGGTTTTTGCGTTCTCCGCCAAGCCAATCGCCAGCTCCTGTTCATTTACCCCATTTTCTAGCAAACCTGCTTGGCACTGCTCAAAATGCAAACGCGCTTCTTGCTCGTTTAAACGGCTCTGCTCCACGCTGTCGCGCATTGGGTGTAATTGCTGTTCATAAGTTAAGCGAACGCGCTCCAACGCTTGCATGGTGGTTTCTGCACCAGCCAAATGATTGCGCGCCTCTGCCAACGCTGATTCACGCAATTGTTTGCTGTTAATCGCTTCATTAAGGTTAGTTTTTAGGGTTTCCATCGGCGTCAGTGCTAAGGTTTGCTCCGCCTCTAATTGACGCAGTAAAAACGCGGTTTTTTCTTCACTATTTACATTAATTTTATTATTTAATTCATTGATATGATTATTTATTATTTTTGTATTAAAATTCGCTTCTTGGAATAATTTTTCTGCTTGTTGAATCGCATCACGTAATGAAGAGTAGGCAACTTCGGCTTGTTGTTTGGCCAGTAAATCATCATTTTTTACCATTTCTAGCGGCTCAAGCTGCACCAAAACTGCTTGTAAAGCAGCTTTTTTGTTGGCTTCATCGCTTGTTAGCTGCGTCAATTTGGCGCTTGTTGCGGCAATTTCCGTGTTAATGCTGGTCTGGCGCTCTAATGCAGTTTGTTGCGCTTGCTGTAAACGCGCCAATTCTAACTGTTGCTGATAATGCAAACTCGACGCCGTTTTAAGCTGAGTATTTTCTAGCTGTTGTTGTGCCCTAACCGCATGGATATTGGCTTCTGCTTTAGTTAAAGCTTCCGTTAATGCACCTAAACTCTCTTGTAAATGAGGTAAATTCTTCTGCAATTTTTCTAATTGTTGTTGGCGTTCTAACACGCCGTGCAAGCTAGAATTTTCGCCGTGATAGGTAACGCTGTGACGGCTAAAAATATCGCCCTGCGCATTCACCAGAATTTCGCCTAAATGAAGCTGTTTAATCGAGTTTTCAGGGGCGTCGCCAGAAGCCAGACTGTTTGAATCAAGCAAGTATGCACCTTCCAGCCAATCGGCTAAAATTGGCTTTAAATCGGCATCGCAGTCTTTTATCACGCTGATTAATGGCGTTAAAGCAGCATTTTGTTTGCTAGAAACAGTAGAATCACCTGCCCTGTAGCCCAATACCAGCGCGGCTGGTGGACGTGCTCCAATATCACTTTTATCTGAAATCAGGGCATTTAATTTCGCGCCTAACACCGCTTCCAGCGCTACGCTCCAGTTTTCATCAATTTTAATTTTTTGCCACAAGCGCGCGTTGTTTTTTAAACCTTTGCTGGTCAACCAATCGCCAAGTTTGTTATTTAGTCCGCCTTCGGCATTCACTGATTGTTGCAGTTTTTGCAGCGAGTGAATCTCTGCATCGGCTTGATTCAAAGCGCGTTGCGCTTGATTTTGCTGTTCACGCAGCTCACTGATTTTAGTTTGCAATGTTGTTTCGTCTGCGCGCAGTTTTTGCAGCGCCGCTTCAATGTTAACAACGGCCTGCGCAGCTTGTTTTAAAGCGTTTTCGCTGGTTTTTAGCTGCGCCGCATCTGGTAACACCAAATTCGCCAAATCGCCCCGCAATCGCGCAATACGTTGCTTATTCTCAGTGATGCTTTGGCCAATAAAGTTGATGTTACTGGTTTCAATTTGAATGCGCTGATTCGCCTCAACAAGTGCTTGCTGACTGCTTTGCGCGCGTTCAGTCGCGGTTTGCAGCGCCTGCGCTTTTTCTGGCAGCGTTTTTTTAAGCGCCTCTAATGCAGTGTTTGCTTGCAGTTCGGCTTGCGTTGCGCTTGTTAGCTCGGTTTGTT
>JANNWI010000178.1:0-4494 GCA_031414715.1 Methylophilaceae bacterium
ATTGGCGGCAGAGTTGCGCGACAACGATGAGCAAGACCCTGCATTTTTAAAAAAACGTAAAGATAAACAATACGACGTTTCGCTGGGTTTAAATTTTTTACCGGCGCGCGATTGGTTAATTAAACCACAAATCACTTACACCAAAAACGATTCCAATATCGTTACCAACGATTTTGAACGCAGCATTATTTCGGTGACCGCGCGTAAAGATTTTAGCTGGTAGCACCGTCACTTATTCATAAACCAAACTCGCGGTATAATTCATACCGTGAACTCACTTTTTCAACCAAACATACCACAAGCGCCGCTAGCCGAAAGACTGCGCCCAAAAACGTTAGATGAAGTGGTTGGGCAAGCCCATTTATTGGGCGAAAACAAACCTTTACGCTTAGCTTTTCAAACGGGTAATTTGCCATCGATGATTTTGTGGGGCCCGCCAGGTGTGGGAAAAACTACGCTTGCACGTTTAATTGCCAATACTGTAGATGCTGAATTTATCGCAGTTTCTGCGGTGCTTTCTGGCATAAAAGATATTCGTGACGCAGTAGAGCGCGCCGAGCTTAGCTTGCAACAGCATGGCCGCAAAACCATTTTATTTGTCGATGAAGTGCACCGTTTTAACAAAGGCCAACAAGATGCCTTTTTACCGTTTGTAGAAAGTGGCCTGATTACCTTTATTGGCGCGACCACAGAAAACCCCTCATTTGAAGTGAATAGCGCTTTGTTAAGCCGCGCACAAGTATTTGTTTTAAATAGCCTTAGCGAACCAGAGCTGGCTTTGTTGCTAGAGCGTGCGCGTTTGTTAGTGGCAGAAAACATTACCATTGCCGATGATATTCGCGAGCAGATTATTGCTTATGCAGATGGTGATGCAAGACGTTTATTGAACTTCTTGCAAGCCTTATTCCATGCGGCTTCTGGAGCATCTTTAAATGAAATTGACGAAGCTTTTTTACAAACCAGTATGGCAGAAAAACTGCGCCGTTTTGATAAAGGTGGCGAAGCGTTTTACGATCAAATCTCGGCGTTGCATAAGTCTGTGCGTGGTAGCAACCCAGATGCAGCTTTATATTGGTTTTTACGCATGATAGACGGTGGTGCAGACCCGCTTTATTTAGGCCGGCGCATTGTGCGCATGGCGATTGAAGATATTGGCCTAGCCGACCCGCGTGCGCAGGGCATGTGCTTGGAGGCTTGCCAAATTTACGAGCGCTTAGGCTCGCCAGAAGGCGAATTGGCACTTAGCAACGCGGTGATTTATTTGGCAGTAGCGCCCAAAAGTAACGCCGCTTACAACGCTTATAATCAAGCCAAAGCATTTGTTGGGCAAGATAAATCACGCCCAGTGCCGCTGCATTTAAGAAACGCACCGACCAAGCTGATGAAAGCGCTGGATTATGGTAAAGAATATCGCTACGCGCATAACGAGCCAGAAGCTTACGCGGCGGGCGTAGATTACTTTCCTGACGAGTTGTATGAAAGTAAAAACGCACCGCCACAGTTTTATGTACCCACGCCGCGCGGCTTAGAAGGTAAAATAAGCGAAAAACTAGCCCACCTTAAAGATTTAGACCGTAACGAATTAGATAAAAAAGCGAAAAAATAGGTTTGTCATTCCGTGCTACGACACGGAATCCAGCGTCGTTAGATAGCAAAAAAAGTCACTGGATACCGACTTTCGTCGGTATGACGCAAATGATAAGAAGGATTTAAATGTTAGATATTCAACTATTGAGAAATGATTTAGATGGCGTAGTGAGCCAATTGGCTGAGCGTAATTTTGTGTTTGATGCAGCGAGTTTTAGCAAATTAGAAGCTGAACGTAAAACCATACAAACCAATACTGAGGCCCTGCAAGCCAAGCGCAACGCGGCTTCCAAGAGCATCGGTTTTGCGAAATCTAAAGGTGAGGATGTTTCTGCCATCATGGCGGAAGTGGCTGGTTTGGGTGACGAGTTAAAAGCTAGCGAGGTGAACTTAGCGCAGATTCAAGAGCAATTAAAAGACTTAATGCTAAATGTGCCTAACTTGCCGCATGACAGCGTGCCTGCAGGTAAAAACGAGGAAGATAATAAAGAGGTTCGTCGTTGGCATTCCGTTGAAAAGCAATATGTTAAAAGTGATATTTTTCCTGAAGAGCTAGCTTTTCCAGTAAAAGACCATACGGACGTTGGTACGCCATTGGGTTTAGATTTTGATACAGGTATTAAATTGTCAGGCACGCGCTTTACCTTTATGCGTGGTGGCATCGCTAAGTTGCATCGTGCTCTGGCGCAATTTATGTTGGATACGCAAACTGAACAACATGGTTACGAAGAATGTTATACGCCGTATTTGGTAAATGCTGAAACGCTAATTGGCACTGGCCAATTGCCGAAGTTTGAAGCAGATTTGTTTTCGCTTGAACATAACGATAGCAGACTCTACTTAATTCCCACCTCTGAAGTCACACTCACCAACACTGTGCGTGATGAAATCGTGCCGCTGGAAGCCTTGCCGATTAAGCTGACTGCACATACGCCTTGTTTCCGTTCAGAGGCTGGGTCTTACGGTAAAGACACCAAAGGTATGATACGTCAGCACCAATTTGATAAGGTTGAGATGGTGCAAATTGTGCATCCTGATAAAAGCTACGAGGCTTTAGAAGAAATGGTTGGCCATGCCGAGAATATTTTAAAAGCACTCGAGTTGCCTTACCAGGTGGTGAGTTTATGTACTGGCGATATGGGTTTTGGTGCAGCGAAAACGTATGATTTAGAAGTATGGTTGCCCGCACAAAATACTTACCGTGAAATTTCTAGTGTAAGTAATTGCGAGGCGTTTCAAGCACGCCGTTTGCAAGCACGCTTTAGAAACGCACAAGGTAAAACTGAGTTTGTGCATACGCTAAATGGTTCTGGCTTAGCGGTAGGGCGCACGCTGGTGGCGGTGTTAGAGAATTATCAAAATGCCGATGGCAGCGTCACGATTCCGAAAGTATTGCAGCCCTATATGCATGGTTTGCAAAAGTTAAGCTTGACATAAGTAGCAGTTTTAATAACACCGAGCAAAAAATAATGCCCTGCAAGCCGCATGGATATTGGCTTGCAGGGCGTGCTTTTGAATATTTGCTTTTTTTAAGTGAAAATATTTAAAAATTAGCTGCCAATATTTCTTTCTTGCCAGCAATTTTAAAACCGTCTTGCCCAGGGTTGTGTGCGGGTTGGTAGCGCAATAAAATGTTGTGATAACTGCGAATAGACTCGACAAATATAATCGGTTGTCCACAGCCACAATAGCCATATTTGGCATTAACGTAATAATCTGCATTGTTAAGCATTAATAAGGTTTTCTTCACGTCTGCCCAACTATTTGGGTTTAGTTTTAAGCGCTGCGCTAACACGCGTGCGTCTTCTACATGTGCGTAACCAATGTTGTAGCTTGCCAGCGCCATATAGGTGCGATCTGGTTCTGGCACACGATCAGGGATGGTATCAACAAGTAAGTTAATATATTTTGCTCCAGCGGGAATGCTTTGTTTGGGGTCGAGTCTGTCAGTAACACCCATGCGATCGGCAGTGGCTTCTGTGAGCATCATCAAGCCACGCACGTTGGTGGGTGATGTGTTAAAAGTATCCCAGTGCGATTCTTGGTAACTAATGGCAGCAATCAAGCGCCAGTCCAGCCCAGTAATTTCTTGCGCTTGTTTAAATAAAGATACATATTTTGGCAATAGCGTATTGCTGCGGATTAAAAAAGTCTTTATATCTAATGGGTTAAGCCGCTTTGCGCTACCATGATAGCGATCAATTAAGTTGCGCAGTGTGCCATTATTTTTAATTTTTGTAAAAAACGCATTGGCTTTATCTTGTAGTTTTGGGTCGGCGTTTTTAGAAATGCCCCAAGCAATTTTTTCTGGCTCGCCAACAGCAAAAGCGACGCCTAGGTTAGGGTGATAGTTCTGTAAAATAGAGACCAAATGGCTATCGGCGATGGTGAAATCTAGCTCACCATTAGCCACTTCATCAGCTAACTTTTCCGAATCCACATCGCGGCGTTCTTCCCAAAACAACGCAGGCTCTTGTTGGTGCAACTTAACTAAACGCTCTGAAAAGCTAGTGCCTGCTGGCACAGCTATATTTTGCCCAATTAAGTCTTTTATATTTTTTGGTGGTTTTTTAACATAGGCTTTGTTATACACCACTTGCTGCTGCACATCTTGATAGGGGATGCTAAAGTTGATACGCGTTTTGCGCGCTTCGGTCACCGTTATATCTGCCGCTGCAATATCTGCCTTGCCGTTGATTAGGTTGGGTATAACTTGGTCAATGTGATTTTCCACAATAAATTTTATTTGTGTGCCGTCATCTAGCTCTTTCACAAACAGTTTCGCTAAATCATACTCCAGCCCCGCAAACTCGCTATCGCCATTTACAAAATAGGTGTTAGGGCTGTTAATGGTGACAAAAGTAATGACTTTTTCTTTGGCTGCTGTTGGTGCAGGTGTTTCAGTAG
>JANNWI010000179.1:0-3573 GCA_031414715.1 Methylophilaceae bacterium
ATTTTTTATCTCAAAAATCATGCAATTAATCAACGACACATAGGGGAAATAGCTACGGTAAGCGCATTAATGTTGCTGGCTAAACCTTTGTTAGCATTTACCATTTATTTTTGTTTTATGCACAGCGCGCGTCATATATTAAGAGCTAAATTTTATTTTATTGAATATTCCAATACAGCTCTGCTGATTACATTAATAGCGCCAACGCTAGTTGTAATGCTGTTTTGTGCAGGCATTTTTCAACTGCTACCAACCGAAACATTTGATGAGAATCTAATAAAAGTTACTTTTGCAACACTCGCGGCCTTAACTTTCCCTCATGCCTTTTTATTAGATAAAGTTGGTTTTGTAAAATGGCTAAATTCTCATTCCGAAAGGGAGGTTACATCATGCTGAATATAAATATTCTTTCCAAGTCTGACTAGATACTCACTATCGCCTAATTTAGGCCAATATATGTTGTACTTCACCCGCTTCATGACACATATTACAGTGTCGAAATTGGAACTGAGAGTTAATAACGCAGGGCATAATACATACAGCCATAATATGATACATAACTCTCTATTGAGTTGTTTTAATTAATTAACATGTCTAGATTTTCTCAGGTTTGCATAATCGTTGTAATCTAAAGAGAGATGCTCTGCGAGCCAATATTCATGTGGCTTTCAGTGCATAATAAAAAGCCCGCTATCACGGGCTTTTTATTTAAGTTTAGTAGTTTAAATTTAAGATTCTTTGTTCTTACCGTCCTAGCACTACACTACCTGTTACATCGCCAATCCCGTTAGTAGTAAAGCCATATTGCAAGCCAGCACGCTCGGCATTTGGCCCAAAAAATGCGCCTTGTGCTACGTTTCCATTGTTTAAGTCACCGCCGCAAATAGGTAAGCAAGTTGTTGGTAGATTAGATGTAACAATTGCACTGCTGTTGAAAGTGCTACTGCCAGATACAAGCGATAAGCCTGTGCCTATTATTGAAAAGGTATTGCTACTAACAGTGATGTTATTCAGATTGTAGCCATATACTAAAGTATTAAAGTTGACGGTCAGACTGCCAGTCACAGAGTTAGAGCTGCCTGTTGTTGCAGATATAACGCCGTTATTGTTTGAAACAGCTGTTGCCCCAGTTGAACCCAACACATTGTAAGTAGCTGCTGTTGGTAGCGCGGCTAAATTCAATAAATTACTAGTGCCTGTAAATTGCCCAACTACCGCTTGGAAATCAATTAAATTTTCTGTAAGGCCAACACGAACAGAATTGCCAGAACTTAACCCAAGTGTCACAAAACTATCTTTGTATACATCACCTAAAGCGTTGTTAAAACTATAGTCAGTTTGCGTTGATATGTCTCGGAAAGAGGTAATTTTGCCATTACTGTCTTGTGTAATGTTGCCGCGTAAAGTTCCGTTGGTATGAGAGCCATCGCTTGCTAATGTTTGTTTGAATAAAGCATCATGCTGATTAACGTTGTTGCCACCATTGCCACCATTGCCACCATTGCCACCATTGCCACCATTGCCACCATTGCCGCCGTTGCCATTGTTGCCGTTGTTGCCATTGTTACCGTTGTTACCGTTGTTACCGTTGTTGCCTGTAACAGTGACATTAGCTATTACGTTGGGGATGCCGTTATCGGTAATCGTATCAGTTAATGCAAACACAGCTTTGTTGCTTGTTGGCGCTGCTGCAGCGGCTTTTGCTGCTTTGCTGCTTGGTTTTGGTGCCGCACCAATGCCGTTGACTGCAATACTTTGGCCTGTGATTGCATTTAAGCAGCCGCCAGTATTACAAACATCCACGCTGCCGAGGTTAGTCGTCATCAGTAAGTTGTTATCGTTAAAATTAACGGTAAATTCAGTACCGCGAATACCTATTGTTGCCACGGCGGTTTTTAATTGATAACGATCGCGATTTTTATGGCCGATAAGGCCACTAATTGTGCGCATACCGCCTTTAAGTAACTCGGTAAACGCGTACTCACCACCATCTTCTTTGCCAGAAAACGCGTATTTATTAATTTTATAAACAGTATTTGGCTGTAAAGACACTTTACCGCCATCAATAAGCGCTAGTTGTAAGCGACCATTTTTGGTTTCAATGGCATCTCCCGCATTGACTGCATCATTTTTTGTGGCTTTTTCTACAGTTTTGTCAGCACGAATAATGCTTACATCACCCGCCGTAAACGTCACTGTACCCGCAGGTTTTATATCAGCAGATTTGGCATGCACCACTTGCGTCACCGCCAGGCCTGAAGTGAGTAATAAAAACACTGTAAATAGTGATTTTAATAATAAGTTTTTTGTTTTTTCCATGCTGCGCCCAATCTAATATTAAACATTTGGCTAATATCAATATAAACAATCAATTAACCATTCGGTTTACATCAGTTATAATCTTGCTTTTGAATTTTTACATTCATTTACACTGAACAAGTGATTAATTTTGTAAATTCACATTATTTTATATAATCAAGTTATATCAAGCGAATATCATGCCAATTTATGACTTTGTATGTACCAGTTGTGGCTTTAAGGATGAGCTGATGCGCAAAATTAGCGAGCCTAGCCATACCACTTGTCCAAAATGCAACAAAGATACCTTTGCCAAGATGCTATCTGCGCCTAGTTTTCAGTTAAGTGGAACTGGCTGGTATGCATCTGATTTTAAAGATAAAAAACAGAAAGTTGTTGAAAAAACTACAGAAAAATCTACTGATAACGCAGAAGTTAAAGCAACAGAAAAAGACACAAAAGCGGCGGCTTGTAACCCAGGTTGCGCCTGCCACTAATTAAGAACTAACATGAAAAAATATTTTATAACGGGTTTGTTGGTGCTGGTGCCCTTGTTTATTACACTTTGGGTGCTAAGCACGCTGATTCAAACCATGGATCAAAGCCTGCTTTTGCTGCCAGAGGCATGGCAGCCTAAAAAACTATTTGGTTTTAATATGCCAGGTTTGGGCGCCTTGCTAACGTTGCTGATTATTTTTGTCACAGGCTTAGTTGCAACCAACATTTTCGGTCAGCAACTGATTGTGTTGTGGGAGTCTTTTTTAGCGCGCGTGCCGTTTGTAAAGTCTATTTACTCAAGCGTAAAACAAGTATCAGATACGCTATTTTCCAACACTGGCAACGCTTTCCGTAAGGCAGTGCTGGTGCAATATCCACGGCATGGTAGCTGGACAATAGCCTTTATTACTGGCGTGCCAGGGGGTGATGTAAAAAACCACCTGTTTGGTGATTACATTAGCGTATATGTGCCGACTACACCTAACCCCACTTCTGGCTTTTTTCTAATGATGCCAAAAGAAGATGTGATTGAGCTGGATATGAGTGTTGACGAGGCCTTGAAGTACATAATCAGCATGGGCACCGTCACCCCAAAAGATACCCACACACAACAACTTCGTTTTCAACAAACACAACAACTATAGATGACTTTTATGATGATGCGTACACACTACTGCGGCCATTTAAACCGCGCCCACATTGGCCAAACGGTTAGTTTATGCGGTTGGGCGCATCGTCGTCGTGACCACGGTGGCGTGATTTTTATCGATTTGCGTG
>JANNWI010000180.1:0-5109 GCA_031414715.1 Methylophilaceae bacterium
TTTAAACTGCTGGTGCCAGGCCACGGCCCAGTGCAAAAAAATAATGCAGACGGCGTTAAAGCGATTAATAACGCACAACATTATTTTAAAGTTTTGTTGGCTGATATTCGCGCCAGCATAAAAAAAGGTGACAGCATGGAAAGTGTAATGGACACGGCAGCTGCTAGCGAAAAAGCGAAATGGCTGTTGTTTGATATTGCTAACCGCCGTAATGTGAATAATATTTTCCCCTCGCTAGAATGGGAATAATAAGTTGGCTTTAAAATAAATTTTTTTGGGTTTAGTCTTTTTTAAGGTTATCTAAACTATAAGCCGTTTGTGGGTATAAACTGAGTAGCCACATGCCGCCAGCGATGCCTAAATATAAAAAGAACATATCTGGAATAACGCGGCCAAGCACTATGGCGGTAAATAATGCTAAAACCATTAAAACCCTAGCAGCTAACTTGGTTTTGTAGCCTGCCAATAAAGCAAGGCCGCCCACCAATTGCACTAAAATTAATAATGGTGCAAAAATACTGGGCAAACCAAATTGACCTAAGGTCATTTGATATTGCAAATAACCGTTTGGATTATTGGTGATCTCGGCTAGTTTTAGCACAACTAAACCTAAAAAAACCAACGCCAACATAATGCGTGCCGCTGCTGTATGATATTTTTGCATGTATAAACCTTTAAAATTTAATTTACGATAGTGTAGCAGTAATGAATAAGTCGAATATTAACATTGTTGAAACCAGTTGGGCACAGTCTGAAATGCAATTGCGCGCGATACGCACGCCTGTTTTTGTTGAAGAGCAGCTTGTAACGCCAGAATTTGAGTGGGATAACTTGGATGCAAGTGCGCTACATTTGTTGGCGATGCTAAAGAATGAGCCGATCGCCTGCTTACGTATTCTCGATTATCACAAAATAGGCCGTATGGCTGTGCTAAAACAGTATCGAGGTAATGGTCTGGGAGCCGCTCTGCTATTGGCTGCTGTGACTATATGCAAACAGCATGGCAGCAAGCAGGTGGTGTTATCGGCACAAACGCATGCCATAGGATTTTATGAAAAATGTGGTTTTAAGGTAAGCAGCGATATTTATCAGGATTTACATATTCCACATGTGGATATGCAGCTAGAATGAAGCAATTAATGCTAGCATTTGCTAAAATAGCATTTCAATTTTTTGTTAATCAATCGAGAGTGTCATGTCAAAAATTATTTTTAAAGCAGGCGAAGCAACCGTTTACACAGAAGGCAAAGATGTCACCGCAGCTATGCCAGAAATTTTAATCGGCGCAGTGGATGGGCCGGTTGGTCAAGCATTTGCCAATTTAATGGCACAAAGTAAAGGCCATACTGCTATGTTTGCGGTGCGCGATATTAACCAATTGGTGCGCCCCGCCTGCATGATGGTGCCCAAGGTAACTTTGAAAGGCAGCACCGATGTTGGTTTGTTTGGTGGCGTAGTGCAAGCAGGTGTGGCCGATGGTATTTTAGATGCAGTAATTGAAGGCATTATTCCAAAAGATTTAGTCAACGATTTATGTATTGTTGCTTTATTGTGGATAGACCCAGGTTGTATTGAGTTAGAAAAAGCAGGTAAGTTAGACAAAGCCGATATGTACAAAAATAACTATGATGCGATTAAACTTGCGCTTAAGCGCGCATTAAACGACGAGCCTAGCATTGATGAGTTAATTAAAAATCGCCACACTATCAAACACTGTATGTGGGAAGATTCTTGGGATCAGAAGTAAGCTGGGATCAACCAAAGTAATTTGATGAACGAATACGAACTAAGTTTAGGTAAGTGTTAATTAGAGGAGATTAAAATGGCAGAACGCAATGTGTGTATGGAGGCTTTTGAGCGGCTGTGTGCAGACGTGAATACAGACAAAAAATCTGCCATCGATCAACAAGATTACTGGTTATTTGAGCTAGGTTTTCGCTCGGCTATTGAAGAGTTGTTAAATATTGCCGATGCGGGTGAACAATCGAAAAAATTTGTTTCGCCGCGCTTTCAAATGTTGGCGGACAAGATTTTACAATCTCGTTTGCACTAAATAAAAGACAACACGATTAATTATTGGCTGCCATATTGTGATTTTAACTGCATTAGAATGTTGCGCACTGGGGTAGAAATAGCTGCATTAATCGCTTCATCGATTGGCAGCCAAATATTAACAGCTTGATTTATCTGCGGTGTTTGTTTAATCACTTGTAAAGGTTGCGGGTGAATTGCCAACTTAAAATGTGTAAAAGCATGGTTAACTATTGGCAGCGTTTTTTCTGGTTCTGAGATAATACCAAACTTAATAAAAGCAACCTCAGTTGCAATGTCAGCCACATCAATTTCTGGCAAACTCCACAGGCCTGCCCAAATACCCGTTTGCGGCCGTTTTTCTAATAGTACCTCATTTGCCCCAGCACCCGCTTTTAGCAAAATCAGCATCATGATTTGTTTTTGTGGTATAACTTTTTTAGGTTTTGGTGTGGGCAACAAATGTACATTATCATTTATGTATGCCTGGCAACCAATATTCATGAGGCATTCAGAGCATCTCGGACGGCCTCGTGTACAAATTGTGGCACCTAAATCCATTAAACCTTGTGTGTAAATAATGGCATCTTGTGGGTTTGTCGGGTTTTCGCGCTCGGCAATTTCCCACATAGTTTGTGTGACTTTTGGTGCGTTTGTTAAGCCAGCAATATTAAAGTATCGTGCAAAAACACGCTTTACATTGCCGTCTAAAATGGGTTGCGGTTTATTTAGCGCAAAGGTAGAAATAGCGGCAGCAGTTGAGCGGCCAATGCCAGGCAAACTTAAAATATCACTAAATTGGATTGGGAATATGCCAACAAATTCATCTGAAATTTTTTGCGCAGCATTGTGCAAATTGCGCGCACGCGAGTAATAGCCAAGCCCACTCCAGCTTTGCAGTACCTCTTCTTGCGTAGCATTTGCAAGTGCTGAAATAGAAGGGAAGCGCACCATAAAATTGGCGTAATAGCCAATCACAGCAGTCACTTGTGTTTGTTGCAGCATAATCTCTGATACCCAAATAGCGTAAGGGTCAGTAGTATTTTGCCACGGTAAATCGTGGCGACCGTGAAGCTTTTGCCAAGCAATAATGTCTTCAGCAAAAGTGCTAGTGGCTTTAAAACCGAGCATACTAAAAATTAAGCAATTTCTTTAATTTTTTCTCTGCTTTTTCTTTCGCCAAATCTTCTACTGATTTTGGTGGTTCTGCAGGGGCAGCTTCTGCTGGAGCAGCCTTACCATCTGCAGGTACAGCGTCTGCGGATTTTTTCTTGCCTAATAAACCTTTTAAGCCCTCTACTTTATCGCCACCTAGCAACTCTTTTACCGCAGCGCCTTTTTCGCCACCAACTTTATCTAGCAATTTAGATTGCGCCAGTGCACTGCCAATCGCGGCAAAGTCCATGCCATATTTAGGTTCAGCAAATGTGCCCGTAATTTTTACTGGTATTGCAATGCCACTTAGTTCATCCAGTTCTGCCCCACCTTGGCCTTTAAGCGATTTTACAATGGTAGGTTTTGCAAGGTAATTAATTTTCTCATTACCAATATCAATATCGCCACGGCTATCACCTTTGGCCAAGCGCAACACTGGTGCTTTCATGGCTAAATCTTCGTTGTGTGCCACGCCGTTTTTAATATCAAATGTGGCCGTCAGTTCGCTAAAATCGGTTTTTTTGCTTTTGTCGGCATTGGCATCTTTTTTGCCAAGAAAGTTAACTTTGCTTTTAATGTCACGAATACTACCTGCAATGTCCACGCCTTTAATAGCGCCATCTGCAAGGTTTAGTGAAGCATTGCCTAGCAAGCCTTTTTTAAGCGCGCTTACTGTGTTGCCGGCCGTTGTCACATCAATATTGACTGTGCCAGTGCCGCTTAGCATATCGTTATTAATCGCATCTACCATTAATGGCCCAACCGAGACACCTTTCATATTTTGCTTAAAGGATATATTAGGTGTTGCGCGCGCATCTACTTTAAGCGTGCCAGCCATGCTGCCGTTATATAAGTTTGCCGCAAATGGCGACAATGTTGCAATACCATCAGCCACTTTTAGCCCAAGGTTTACATTCTCAGTTTTAACATTGGCGAGTTTAAGCCAGCCAATGTTGGCTTCGCCAGTCGCGTTCAACTTTTTTAGCGCACTCAAATCAATTGGCGTATCGCCAGTGCCTTTTGCTTTGGGGTCGCCTTTGGTTAGGTATCTATCTGCGTCTAACCGGTCAATTTTAATATCGAAATTGTAAGCGGGATTATTAAATTGGCTAATGCCTAAGTTGGCATTAATTTGGCTGTCATCCACTTTGGCGATTAAAGGATTTAGTTGCAGTTTTTGGCCATCGGCTTTAAGCCCAGCTTTTAAGTTTGATATTTGATACTTGTCGTATTTCAAGCTGCCAATACGTAAATTTCCATCAGCCAAAAAAGTATTTAAACCACTTAAACCACTAGACTGCTTATCTGAATTCTGGTTCGAGGCTGTTTTGGTATCGCCAGAAGCCTTATATCTATTGGCGTCCAGAGCATCGATATCGATATCAAATAAATATTTTGGTTTAGCAAACTGTGTAATGGCAAAGCTACCCTTAATCTGGCTGTCGTCAACCTTTGCGCTAATTGGGTTTAAATTGAGTTTTTCGCCATCGGCTTTTAGCTGAATGTTGATATTGCTTGCATTAGTTTTGCCATATTTTAGTTTGCCAACACGAATCGATCCATCTGCATTTAAGGCTTTAAGGGCGCTTAAATCGAGCGGTTTAGATGCTTCTTTTTTGGCAGACGCATCGCTTGATTTTGCTGTCGCAGCAGCTACATATTTATCCACATCGACTTGATCAACATCTAAATCAAACGTATAAAGTGGCTTAGCAAAATTGCTAATACCTAAATTGCCTTTAATTTGGCTGTCATCGACTTTTACATTTAAACCGCTTAAAGCCAGTGTGTCGCCATCTGCTTTAATGCCAACATTTAAGCCAGATACGCGGTATTTGTCATAAACCAAGCTGCCAATATTTAGTTTGCCATCAAGCGTCATGTTTTTAAGCGCAGACATGTCGGCTGGTTTACTGTTTGATG
>JANNWI010000181.1:0-2638 GCA_031414715.1 Methylophilaceae bacterium
TGTTATAAGTCTGCTTTACAGCGCGGTTTTATAATTCTGCCCAAAAAATTCCAACATCAAAAAATCTTCTAGCCCAGCACTATCTTCTGGCCGTGCAGAAAGCACAACGGTGCGTGCCATACGGTGTGATTCCCAATTAAAGTCACCATGATAATGCTCGCGAATCAAGCTAATCATGCGTCGAATCATGACTCTTCTGACGTCTTGGCCGCGACTGGCTTCCACCTCAAAATATTGGCGATGCGAGGCACTGAAATCGCTCATCCATCCCAGAAAGGTAAAAGTTGCGTTTAGACTACTTAAACTAGTGATTTCAAATATACCATTGGTACCATTTTGAAAATTGCTTTTTATTTTAGCATCGCGTTTTTCCTCCTCGCTTGGGCCACGTTCTTTGGCAACAGCTTCGGCGTTTACTCTGGCTGCATCTGCTTCTTCCGCATCGCGCTCGGCACGCTTTTTATTGACGTAGGCCATCATGTCAACAGGCT
Organism: Methylophilaceae bacterium; assembly: GCA_031414715.1. GTDB lineage: Bacteria > Pseudomonadota > Gammaproteobacteria > Burkholderiales > Methylophilaceae > Methylotenera_A. The sequence continues at coordinate 492 of JANNWI010000181.1, forward strand.
TATCATCAGGCTTTGTTGGTACATTTTCAGGTATTTTTTTTGGCGTGGGCTTTGCTGTATCTAACACATCCGGCACCGAAAAATCAGTTGGCTTGCTGGTTTTATCCGCAGGCTTGGTCATGACTTTAGGTTTATCAATTGGCTGAGTTTTTTTAATAGGCGTGATTTTTTTTGGCTGCTCTGACATCGGCTCTGATATTGGTGCTGGCGGCAGTGGCACAGGCTCTGCTTCTGGCTGGGCCAACACTACCTGAAAAGGTGGTGGCTCTACTTCTGGCGCTTGTTTAAGCTTTGGCACTACAAAAAACAAAACAATTGCGTGGATGAGCAAAGACAAAAAAAATGCAAGCAGCGTGTTACGGCTAATATGGAGTTTAAATTGCCGATCACCTCTAGGTGACTGCAAAAATTCTTCAAACGCATTATTACTGGGTAATTTTGCTGCCATTAATTGCTAATATCTTGCCAAGTTTTTTCAAGTCGTTTTATCGAGACTGGGAATGGCGTTTTAAGTTCTTGCGCAAAAAGTGACACCCGCAACTCTTCTATCAACCAGCGATAGTCATGTAAGGCGCATGGAATATGGTTGCCAGCGGCATGCATTTGATGTGTTTTGTCTTGCCATTTTTGCCAAATTAAGCCGACACTTGCCGCATTTTTTCCATCGCGATCTGGGTTAGCGGGCTGTTTTTGTATGCGCAAATTAAGTGCTTTTAAATAGCGGGGGATATTGCTTAAATGCTGCCAAGGTGTTTGGCTAAAGCAGTTTTTATAAACTAACAATTGCAGTTGGCTTTCAACATCTTTTTTTAGTCTATTAACAGTAGCAGGCATTTTAGATTGCGCATTGATAAGCGCCTGATACTCAGTCGCTATTGCTTGCACTTGCCTTACAATGGCTTGCGTCACGGCGGGCAATCTGGTTCTAGCGCGTTGTTTAAGCTTCATGAAATCATCGTTATTTCTAGGTAAATCATCCTCACCTATAAACGCGCGATCAGCAATCGCAGTCAGTAAATCTTCACGCAAATCATCTGGCGACATAAGTTGACGAAACACCAACGCATATTGGTTAAAATTAGGTAAGCCTTTTTCCAGCTGTTTCATTTGTTCTTTTAACTCAAAGCGCATCAACCGCGCAACGCCTTGGCGATGATTTATTTCCGCCTCAGCTGCTGTATCAAATAGTTTCACAGAAACTGTTTCCATATTATCTTCTAGCGCTGGGTAACCAGTCACTTGCAGGCCATCGCGTTCAAAACTTAAGGTTTGCGGCAAATCGCCAAAATCCCATTGTTTTAAACCTGTTTTTTCAATGTCTGGCGACGTATTTCTAAATGTTAATTGTGCGGCCTGGCCAAGTTGTTTTTGCAAGCCTTTCCAATCGCGACCCATGGCTAACTCGCGCCCTGCATCATCTACCACGCTAAAGTTCATTAAATGATGTGGTGGCATCTCGCTTAACACCCAATCTTCTTGACTGACTTTCAGTGTGGTTTTTTGTTGAATATAGCTTGCTAGCGTCTCCAGCAAAGGTAAATTGGTTTGATTATCGACATGTTGCAAAAAGCCAGTCACAAACTCTGGCACTGGTACGCACACACGACGAAAAGCTTTGGGAAGCGCCTTAACCAAATAAGTCACTTTCTCGCGCAACATGCCTGGTACCAGCCATTGTGTTGGCGTCGCGTCAAGCTGGTTCAGCAATACCAAAGGAATTGTCGCCGTTACGCCATCTAAAACGTGACTGGGCTCAAACCGATATTTTAAAGGTATTTCTACGCCATCACTGGTGTTACCTAAGTACATTTTTTCTGGAAACTGCACCGCGGTAATCGCATCGGCACCATGGCGCATTAAATCGTCACGGGTTAGATATAATAGCTTAGGATTAAGCTTCTCCGCGCCTTCACGCCACTTTTCAAAAGTGGCTGCCTGAAAAATATCTGCTGCAATTTTTGCATCATAAAACGCAAATAATTGGTGTTCATCAACCAATACATCTTGGCGACGCGCCTTATGCTCCAGCTCTTCCACTTCTGCAATTAGCGCCTCATTTGCAGCAAAAAATGCCGCTTTAGTATCAAGCTCACCATTCGCCAACGCTTCACGAATGAAAATCTCTCGGGATTCTTTTGGGTTAATCG
>JANNWI010000182.1:0-3171 GCA_031414715.1 Methylophilaceae bacterium
GTATTGCGAATCATGCCAAAAAGTGAAATATCTTGCGGCTGCCCGTCAATCACCCAGTCGGCGTTAAAAATTTTATGGCGGCAATGCTCAGAGTTAGCCTGTGCAAACATCATTAGTTCGACATCAGTTGGGTTGCGGCCAATTTTTATAAAGTTTTCCAGCAAATAATCGACTTCATCTGGTGAAAGCGCTAAACCCATTTCGTTATTAGCGGCTTCTAACGCAGCTTTGCCGCCTGTTAAAATATCGACACTGCTGTAGGGTTTTGGCACGGCATGATGATAGAGTTTTTGCGCATCATCCAAGTTGTTCAACACGGTTTCGGTCATGCGGTCGTGAATCGCCAATTTGAGCGCTTTTGTTTCAGCTTCGCTTAAAGGCTCGCCATTATTGGTTTGCAGGTAATAGGCAATGCCGCGCTCAATGCGCAGCACATTATCTAGGCCACAGTTTTTGGCAATATCTGTGGCGCGCGATGCCCACGGCGAGATTGTACCGATGCGTGGAATCACTAAAAATAGCTTTGTCTGGGTGTCGCCACCAGGCGCATGGATGTTGACTCCCAGAGCATCGCTTACTGCACCATAAGTTAAAATTTGTTCTAAGGTATTTTGTTGTGTGCTTGAAAGTGCACTTTCGCTAAATATAAAATGCACAAACGCCGCATGGATATTGGTGATGCTAGGTGCAAGCTCTTTTAGGCTATTGACTAATTTTTCCAGCCGAAAAGTGGACAAAGCAGGGCTACCCCCAAGGCTTAAAAAGTGTGCGCTAGGTTGAATACTAGTTTGAGAGTTTGACATGAGCGATGTGAAGACTTTTAGGTTAATTTTTCAACTAGCATTTTAACAGAAAGCATTACCTATTTGGCGCGGTTGCATGGATAAAACGAGAGACAAAAAAGCCACTCAAGTTTGGTTGAGTGGCTTTTAAGCTAGAGTAGTTTTTTAATTAGCTGATTTATTATTTGCTTGCAGCTAGAGTAGGTGCGTTTTTTCCTGCAAAAAAACTATAGCCTAGAAATGCCAGCGGTACCAATAATAAGCTGTATGAAATCCAAGCGCCAATGCGGCCTTCTGGTCCCCAATCTTCAGTCGCTGCATGCCAATAGGCATTGTCTATCAGGCCTAAGCTGGCGATTTCGGCTGATTCTGTGTACTCGTGAAATGCATAGATAAGCAACTGAATAGAGAATAAAACCATAAAAATTGCGGTAACTTGAAAAAACAATCCAAGATTGACACGATGACCATATTTAGTCCAAGCCCAAGCAACCAAACCTGCCAGCGCTACGCCTATCACGCCACCTACGGCTAAAGGTGTGCCATCAGTGGTTTGTGCGAGTGAGGCAATCATGGTGGCAGCTTCTAAACCTTCGCGACCAATCATTAACAACACGAATGCAAATATGCCGAATTTAGCGCTATTGCTTGGGTTAGCGATAGCTTTATCAATGGCACCAGTAATTTCTTTTTTCATATGCTTACCCATTTTAAGCATATGAATAGTGCAAGTAATCACTAAAATGGCGGCTGTTAAAGCCAAGGTACCCTCCCAGAATGGCGTGAGGCCGCCAATTTTGGCTAATACAATGCCCAAAATTGCGCAGGCAATCACTGCCACATAGCAGCCTTGGCGCACAGCTGGAATCAACTTATCACCACCTGTTTTAGCAAGATAAGTTAGGGTAATGGCGATAATCAGAAAAGCTTCTAAACCTTCTCTAAATGAAATCATCAGGGTTTCAAACATGTAGTTTCCTAAAAATAAAATAATCAAATATTAGTATATTCTAAATGATAATAGTTCGCAATTGATGCGCTAAATTTACAAAGCGTAAAAAAACCTGCGTGAGCAGGTTTTTAAAACAAAGAGCTAACCTGCCAAGGCAGGTTTTAAATGAAGGTAAATCAGGCTTATTTAGCAGCGCCTGGTACATCAATTTTGGCTTTTTCTTTCAGGCCTAGCATCAATTTTTCTAATTTACGTTGTTGTAAAGTGCGCTCTAAGCCGTCTTTTACTTTGTCGTATGACGGCACTTGCGTTGCGCGGCTATCATTTAGTTTAATCACATGCCAGCCAAATTGTGTTTGAATCGGTGCGCTGACTTCACCTTTTTTCATGCTAGTTACCGCATCGCTAAATGGTTTTACCATGCCAGCGGGTGAGAACCAGCCTAAATCGCCGCCTTTTTCTTTACTGCCAGGGTCAAGCGATTTCTCTTTTGCTATTTTAGCAAAATCACCTTTTTTGACTGCCGCAGCAACTTCATTAGCTTCAGCCTCGGTTTTAACTAAAATATGGCGTGCGCTATATTCTTTATCGCCTAATTCTTTTTTATATTGGTCGTAAGCTGCTTTTTTATCTGCATCGCTAACTGGGTTTTTCTTCATAAAATCGGCTAAAAACGCATTTACTACTAATTTACGTTGACCGATTTCAGAAGCAATCATTAAATCTGAATTTTTATCTATGCCTTGTTTCACCGCTTCTTGGTAAGCTAGTTCTGATCCAACCAGTTCATTAATAACAGCATTTTTTAAGCCGTCACCTTTTTGGCCGCGTGCTTGCGCATCTTTCATAATGTAATCTACCCAAGCTTGTTTAATCGGTTTTCCGTTAACGGTTGCAGGGTCTGCTGCAAAGCTACTAGCAGAAATAACAATTGTAGAAACTGCGAAAATAGTAGCAATAAGTTGCGAGATTTTCATTGTAAATCCTTTTTAAATTGAGAATGCTTAAGTCTTAACTAGTTAAATTTTAAACCACCAAACGCTACTTGGGGTCATCTGGTGAAATTGCAAGTATGCTCAGCGCATGAATTTGTTGTGGTATTAAATCTGCAAGTGCTTGATATATTAGACGATGTCGTATTATCTGCGATTTTTGTGAAAATTGCGAGCTTACTATTATTAGTGTGAAATGCCCACCGCCAGTATTGCCTGCGTGGCCTGCGTGCATGGCACTGTCGTCTTTAAGTTCTAGTCTGCTTGCTTGAAAACTAGCCAGCCGTTGTTTAATGGTTTCTGCTAATTGCATTGTTATCGGTTGCATTGTTTTAGTTGAATGAGTGGCTTATGGTAGCGTTTTTCTAAACGGCTTCACTACAACGTTTGCATATATGCCAGCAATAACAAATGGATCAGCTTCTGCCCAATTTTTTGCATCCAC
>JANNWI010000183.1:0-3739 GCA_031414715.1 Methylophilaceae bacterium
GGCTGGGTATTAGCAGATAAATTGAATGTGCGCATGCAAATTCAGTTGCACAAAATATTGTGGGGCGAAAAGGCGGGTGTATGAAAATACATCAAAATAATAATACCGATATTACCTTAGGCTCAGGCTTAAACTCAAGCTTGGGCTTAAGCAAAGTGCCACAGCTTACGCTGATTTTTTGGGTGATAAAAATCTTGGCAACAACACTGGGGGAAACGGCGGGCGATGCATTATCGATGTCAATGAACCTTGGTTACTTACTAAGTACTGCTATTTTTGCCGCTATTTTTTTTGTAGCAGTTATCGCACAAATTAAGGCAAAACAATTTCACCCTTATTTATATTGGGTAACCATTATTGCCACCACCACTGTTGGTACTACGCTTGCCGATTATGCCACCAGATCACTTGGTATAGGTTATACAGGCGGCTCGGCGTTATTGTTCGGCCTGCTGTTGGCGTCATTATTACTTTGGTATAAATCGCTAGGCTCCGTTTCTATCAACACGTTAAGCTCACCAAAAGCTGAAATGTTTTATTGGTTAACAATCATGTTTTCGCAAACCTTAGGTACCGCCTTGGGCGATTGGACGGCAGACACAGCAGGGCTTGGTTATTTAGGCGCGATGCTTATTTTTGGCGGGTTGTTAGCAGCAATAGTTGCCGCACATTACTTATCAACATTGTCTAAAACATTACTTTTTTGGTCAGCTTTTATCATCACGCGACCGCTTGGCGCGGTGGTGGGCGATTTTTTAGATAAACCTATTGCACAAGGCGGCTTGGCACTTAGTCGTTATTCAGCATCAATTGCGCTAATCGTGATTATTATTGCCTGCATTGTATTTTTCCCGCAACGCGCAGCTAAAAATGCTGGTCATTAAACTCCAATAATTGTATTGAATAGCATGAAAAATTCGAATAAAAAAGCGGTTGTATTATTGTCTGGCGGGCTAGATTCTGCGACTTGTTTGGCCATTGCCAATGCGCAAGGATTTGATTGCTATTGTTTAAGTTTAGATTACCATCAGCGTCACATTGCCGAGCTGCAAGCCGCGCAGAATATAGCGCGCAGCCTAGGTGCAAAAATGCACAAAACCGTGCAGCTTGATTTAAGTCTGTTTGGCGGCTCGGCGCTGACTGACAATAGTATCGGAGTACCTGAAAGTGGCGGAAACCCAATTCCTGTGGGCATTCCTGTTACTTACGTGCCCGCGCGCAACACCATTATGTTATCGCTGGCGCTGGCGTGGGCAGAGGTGCTGCAAAGCCAAGATATTTTTATTGGTGTCAATGCGCTAGATTATTCGGGCTACCCCGATTGTCGTGGTGAATATGTGAAGGCTTTTCAAGAAATGGCCAACTTGGCGACTAAATCTGCCGTCGAAGGTAAAAAAATTACCGTGCATGCGCCGTTAATTGAGTTGACAAAAGCAGAAATCATCGCGCTGGGAACCAAGCTTGGCGTGCCTTACAGCGCAACGGTTTCATGTTATCAGGCCAATGAGCATGGCGAAGCTTGCGGGCGTTGTGATTCATGTCGCTTGCGCCGCGAAGGCTTTAAAAAAGCGGGCGTCGCTGATCCTACTTTATATGTCGCATAAATATGCTTAAGCTGCATATTTGTGCTTGCCAAGCCGCGCGAAAATAACGTATAATCCGCGCCTTTCAGTTAAAGTTTATTTGAGAACAAGATTATGGTCGTTATTCGTTTATCACGCGGTGGCTCTAAAAAGACTCCATTCTTTAATGTTGTTGTTGCCGATTCACGCAATCGCCGCGATGGTCGCTTTATTGAGCGCGTGGGGTTTTACAATCCATCTGCCAAAGTAGCTACCGAGAGCTTGCGTATTGATGAAGCACGCGTAAATCATTGGAAAAGCAATGGCGCGCAATTGTCAGACACTGTAACGCGCTTGGTAAAAACGCACGCTAAAGGCCCAGAAGCCATGATGGCTGGCAAAGTAAAAGATGCACAAAAAGCAGAAGCAAACAAAGCAAAAGCGATTGCTGATGCAGCTGCAAAAGCTAAAGTAGCTGCAGATGCTGCCAAAGCTGAAGCCGACGCTAAAGCTGCAGCTGATGCCGCCGCTGCAGCAGAAGCTGCTAAGACAGCCGAAGCTGAAGCCGCTGCTGTAGTTGAAGCCGCTGCTGTAGTTGAAGAAGCGCCTGCAGTGGAAGCCGCAGCTGTAGAAGCCCCAGCAGAAGCTGAAGCAGCACCAGAAACGCCAGCTGAAACTGACACACCGGCTGCTTAAATTTTAAATTAGCCTTTGCGATTAAGTAATGGCTAAAACAGACGTAAATGATTTGGTGGTCATGGATCGCGCTGGCGCGACCAACTTAGTTATAATGGGGCGCATTGTGGCGCCCTATGGTGTTTTTGGATGGTTAAAAGTGCTGCCAGAAACCGAACAGTTGGATGGCTTGCTTGATTACAAAACGTGGTGGATAGGTAAAGATAACGATTGGCGCGAGCTAAAAGTTGAAGAAGCCAAAATCCACAATGATGTTATTGTGGTGAAGCTACAGGGCATAACAGAGCGCGATGGCGCACTGGCTTGCAAAGGCAAGCAGGTGGCGGTTCCTAGGGCATTACTGCCAAAGTTAAAAGCCGATGAATATTATTGGTCTGATTTAATTGGACTGAACGTTAAAAATCAGCAAAATGTTGATTTTGGCAAAATTATCGATGTGTTTGCAACTGGTGCCAACGACGTCATTGCTGCAAAAAGTGAAGCTGGCATTGAGCGATTGATACCGTATATTGAGAGTGCGATTTTAGCAGTAAACATGGTGGATAAAACCATGCTAGTAGATTGGGATGCAGATTTTTAATTGGTTTTCCGATATAAAAATTAAAAAACTAAATGCGTTTTGATGTCATCAGCCTGTTTCCAGAAATGTTTGATGCCATTACCAAACACGGCATTACCAGTAGGGCGATTGATAAAAAGATTTATGTGCTAAATGTGATTAACCCGCGTGAATTTACCGCAGATAATCACAAAACGGTAGATGATAGGCCGTATGGCGGCGGACCTGGCATGGTGATGTTGGCTGAGCCTTTAAGCCAAGCGATAACAGCGGCTAAAGTGGTGAATGTGGGCGCGAAAGTGATTCATTTATCGCCACGCGGCAAACCGCTGACGCATGAAAAAGTGATGGAGCTAAGCCAACAACAAGGTTTAATTTTGTTAGCAAGTCGATACGAAGGTGTAGATGAGCGGTTGTTAGACGCGCTAGTGGATGAGGAAATATCCATTGGTGATTATGTATTAACTGGCGGTGAATTACCTGCCATGGCGTTAATAGATGCGATAGTGCGGCAATTACCTGGTAGTTTGGGTGATGCAGATTCGGCGTTAGAAGATTCGTATGTAAATGGATTGCTGGATTGCCCGCACTATACGCGACCTGAAGTGCTTGCTTTGCCAGTAACGTATGAGAACAAAAGTGTGCCTGAGGTTTTATTATCAGGTAATCACGAAAAAATTAGACAGTGGCGATTAAAACAATCGTTACTGCTAACAAGGGCAAAACGCCCAGATTTATTGGCCGCAAGGTCGTTGACGAAAGAGGAAGCTCGGCTGCTACAAGAAGGAATGAGAGAGCAGGAACAAGCATCTTCATAATTTAAAAGGAACGAAAGAGAGCAATATGGCAGATATTATTAAAATGTTAGAAACGGAAGAAATTGCGCGTTTAGGCAAAAAAATTCCAGTTTTCGCACCAGGCG
>JANNWI010000184.1:0-4474 GCA_031414715.1 Methylophilaceae bacterium
GGCGTACTACGCTTACCTTCAATGGTGGCGCGCACTTGCATGCCTGCAGAAGTCACTAATTGACGTAGCTCGTGCAAGCTTTCTGCATAATCTGGCTCATCAAAATCAATGCTCACTAAAACAACTGCGCCGTCTGACGCAATTGTTTGAGTGCTGGGATTTGCTAGGGTATTTTCACCGTAACCAGAAGGTTTAATTGCCAAGCTTAATCTTCCGGATGTTCTGGCATCACCATAGTGACAGCGCGTGCAGGCACAATAGTAGAAATCGCATGCTTATAGACCATTTGCGTAACGGTGTTTTTAAGTAAGATCACATATTGATCAAACGAATCAACTTGGCCTTGTAGCTTAATGCCGTTAACCAAGTAAATTGATACTTGCACGTGTTCTTTTCTGAGTGCGTTTAAAAATGGATCTTGTAACATCTGGCCTTTATTATTCACTTTTTGCTCCTTGTAGTTTTAGTAAAATTGGAGTTGCTTCTTTTATAAGAAACTCTTTATGCTCAAAATAACTAGCATACGACTATGATTGCGCCTTTTTGTTCGGATTTCAATAGCCAAATAGCAGTTATTTCGCTAAATTTGCATTTAAGATTTTCATTTAAGATTTTTATTTAAATAAGTATTGATTCTTGCTAAGGCTTCCTCTTTTCCTAACAATGCCATCACTTGGTCGATGCTAGGCGACTGCGCAGTGCCTGTTAGCATCACCCGCAAGGGCATCGCAATTTTAGGAAATTTAATTTGCAAGCTTGTGACAAGTGCATTGATTTCCGCATGAATTGCCTCTGCAGTCCATTCAATTTTTGCTAGCTTTTCGCACAAACTGGTCATGGCTGGTTTAATATCAGCGGTAATATGTTTTTCCACATCAGCAGCATTGGCCACTGGTAACTGGTAAAAAAAAGCAATATCTTTGGCTAATTGATTCAGGTTGTTAGCGCGTTCACGATACAGATTTAACACACTCTTTAAACTAGGTATTAAATTGGGCATGCCAGAAGCCGCATGGCCATTGGTTTCAATATTGGTGGCTCCCAGCCTTGCTGATATGTCCTCGGCAAGTAAATCCAAATCCACTTGTTTAATATAATGCGCGTTTAACCAGTTTAGTTTTTCGGTATTAAATTGCGCGGCTGATGGCGTAATGTGGTCTAAATCGAACCACTCGCAAAATTGCTGCATATTAAAAATCTCGGCATCGCCGTGACTCCAGCCCAAGCGCGCAAGGTAATTTAGCACAGCCTCTTTTAAATAACCATCTTCGTGATATTGCATCACGCTTACCGCACCATGACGTTTGGAAAGTTTCTGCCCGTCATCGCCTAAAATCATCGACAAATGTGCGTATTGTGGAATGGTGGCGCCTAGCGCTTTGAGCATATTTATTTGGCGCGGCGTATTGTTTACATGGTCATCGCCACGAATCACTTGCGTGATGCCCATTTCAAAATCATCCACCACCACACAAAAATTATAGGTTGGTGTGCCGTCGGCGCGTGCAATAATTAAATCATCCAATTCCGTATTGGCAATTTCAATACGGCCTTTCACTAAATCATCCCAAACTACTACACCAGTTAGGGGGTTTTTAAAGCGGATGACTGGTGGAATATCTTTTGGAATCGGCGGTAAAGTTTTACTGGCATCAGGACGCCATTTGCCATCGTAACGTGGCTTTAAACCTTGCAAAGTTTGTTGTTCTCGCAAGACTTCTAGCTCTTCTTTGCTGCTGTAACAATAATAGGCAGAACCCGCATCTATCATAGTTTGCAGTACTTTTTTATAAGTTTCTATACGCTGCATCTGGTAAAACGGACCTTCGTCATAATCTAAGCCCAGCCAAGCCATACCATCTAAAATAGCTTGCACCGCCTCAGGTGTACTACGTTCCACATCGGTATCTTCAATGCGTAAAATAAACTTTCCGCCATGCTTTTTGGCATAAGCCCAAGAAAATAGCGCAGTGCGAGCGCCGCCAATGTGTAAAAAGCCAGTAGGGCTGGGTGCAAAGCGGGTACGAATAGCCATAAAATATCAATTTAAATCAAAAATGCGATTCTAACATGCAATGCTTATCTGTAATTTGGCATAATTAACAAATCTATTACTAGGTAAAACTTGATTATTCAATGATTTACGATTATATTTTAAATTATTTTATGATGAGTGATTATTAAATTGCTACTTTTTTAATAAATGAAAAGTCTTATAAAGCATATATTTGGCAACAACGTTCTGATCAAAACCAATCAGTATAAAGCTTGGCTTGCCGATTTACATGACTTAGATGACTTGGCGGCTTTACAGTTTTCGACCAAACACTTAGCGCAACTGCTTAACCCCGCTGACGCTGCCGAAAAGCTCAACTTAGAGCAACAGCTAGATTTAATTTTAGTGCTAGAAGCTGCAAATCAGCCGCGATTAGAGAAACTTGCTACGCAGTTGGCCAATGTAGAAAATATGAAAGTTGAGTTAGAAAATAATATTTTTGATGCCTGTTACAATTATTGTCGACAATCTTACATTTTCCACCTAAAAGTCATCGAGCAAGCGTTTAGCGCATCAAAGCCTAACGCCAGTGAGTCAAAAGCTGAGAATATTTACCAGCCGAGCGAGAGTACATTAATACTGTTGATTGCGCGGGCACTTTACGCGGCGTTTCACATGATTAAGTGGCGACTGTTTAGCCAGACCAACCCACCTGCCAAAGTGTGGCTACAAGTGAATATGCTGTATAAAATTGCCAATCAGCGAGCACTATTAAATAACCCAGTTGAGCTATTTAACTTAACGCCCTCTACTACGCTAGCAGCAAGCTTTGTGCAGTGCTGGATGTTAGGTCAACTTACGCAAGTCAGCATGCAAAAATATCACGTAGAAATTGCCAGCCGCGTTTTAGCCACCTTGCTCACGCGCACGCACATTAGCAACAAATACACGCTGGAACAATACCTGTTTTTTATTGATTTAGAAAAAGACACCGTTGCCAAGCGCATGCGTGATGCTTACGCCAGTGACACCTGTCGCTATTGGGAGCTAGATGAGTTAGAAAAACATCTAACAGTCGCCTTGACTGTCTCTGACCGTGGGGAAATTCCAGAGAGTTTAGCTTTTTCTAAAATTGACCATGCCAAAAAACTCAATGAAACGTTAATGTTGTTACTAGATGAGTGGAGGCGCGCCGGCTATGTGCGACAGCGGCGCAAGGCGGTACGCCAAGCCAGCTCTAAAACTGCGCATGTCAATGCTGGCATCTTCGACATTTGTAACCAAGTACACCAAGCTAATCAAATCAGCAGCGGCTTACGTTTATCGCGCGATAGCACCACATTGGATGAGCGTCTAAAAGCGCTCACAACCTTAAAACTAAACAGCAACTTGACCATTAATAGTGGCTCGCTAGACACGTGGATTATTACCGATGAAAGCTTGCAAGGCTTAGGTACACGAGTGAATAGATACGCCAATATTTTAGCTAGACCTAATAAATTACTTGGTTTAGTGATGGATGATGACCCAAGCAAGGTAATGATTGGCATGATACGCTCAGTAAAGCCAACACAAGCCAACCAACTAAGGGTTGGTATCGAAATTATTTCGCATCATCCTAAATGGGTGCAACTTAAACAATCAAACAATGCAGATAGTTTTGCAGACACCGTCATGGAAACCAGCAAAATGAGCACTAAAAGTATGACTACGACTACTGACATAGGTAGTTTTTCTGGCATTTATCTGCCTATTGAGGCTGGGTTATCTGACACATCTGTATTAATATTGCCAAAAATGCACTTTCGTGCAAACACACACTACAACATGAACATCGATGGTAACAACACACAAATACTGCTTGAAGATCCAGTAGAATCGCTTGATGATTGGGTAAAAGTAATTTTTCCGTTTTAGTTGCTTGTAGGCTGTGTAGTTAAGTTTTACTTGGTCTTAGCATCCTCGGCGCGCCATCCGCCACCTAATGCCTTGAATAAAGAAACGCTAGCCAATAAACGTGCTTCACGCGTTTGTAAAAAGAACAATAAATGGTAGGAATAAATGAATGGTAAATGAATTGAATCAGACACGATATTCGCCACTAATCTGCCCTGCCGACGATTATCCATAAGCCTTACAAAGCATCTTAATTCAATGACGAGTGCTAGTATTGCATTACCGCAAAATATACCAGCCAAGCAAGTGTTTGACATGCCCTTGAAAATACAACCAAAGTAGGTTACACACACGTCTGAGTTGGCTATTCATGCTCGTAACCCCATAAGTATTGGCTCACAGAGCATACTTATGGACATAAATTAATCGTTAATTTTAATGGTTTTATATGCTGCTGGCACTGGCGGATAATCTAACTGCAGTTTTTTAAGCGCATCGTATAACAGTCGCGAAATCAATAAGTTACGATTAGTCTTAGAATCGGCTGGCACCACATACCAAGGCGCATAATCGGTGCTGGTG
>JANNWI010000185.1:0-9687 GCA_031414715.1 Methylophilaceae bacterium
GCGTCATTACCCGATTGCACAATCATGCCATGCAGAAGCTCATCCACTGTGACCGGTTTATTAGGCTCGATGAACATTTTAGAGCCTTCAATCTTCCAAGCTTTTTCACTCACTGGCAAGTTCTGATCGAGTTTCAAATGGCCTTGCTGAATAGCGTCAAACACAACATACGCAGTCATGACTTTGGTGAGTGACGCAGGCTCTACACGCTCGTCTTGTTTGTGCGATGCAATAACACTGCCGCTACTAAAATCTTGTAATAAATAAGCTTTTACTGCCAATGCTGGCGGTGGTGCCAGCTCAGCCGCCCAAGCAAACATGGATGAGAAAAGTAGGTAAAACGCTAAATGTAAACTAAATATTTTGTGCATAAGATGTATTATTGGGTAATAGTAATAGCGGGTACATTAAGCTGCCTACGAATATCAGCAGCAGTTTTATCAGCACCTAATTTTGTTTCAAAAGGACCGATTTTTAAGCGATGCAAGCCATTATTATACACTTTGTTGATGCCCGAATTTTCGTCAATCTCTAAAGCTTGCAGTTTGTTGATAAGACTGTCTGCGTTAGTCTCACTTTTAAACGCGCCTGCTTGCACAAAAAATCCACTAATCATGGCAATATCGTCACTTGATGCGGTGATGGTTTTTTCAGCTGACGTTGCAGTCATAGCAGTTTCTGCCATCGTTACTGGCACGGTCTCCACTTGCGTGTCAATATTGCTAACGGCATAGCTGTCAGCCTTATTAGGGTCTATTGCCTCTACTTCTACCAGAGTGCTGCCTTTATTCACATAGCCTAACTTGTGGGCGGCCGCGTAAGATAAATCAATAATGCGGCTATGTTTAAATGGGCCTCTGTCGTTAACGCGTACAATGACTGAGCGCCCATTGGCTGGGTTGGTGACTTTTGCGTAACTGGGCAAAGGTAAAATGGTATGTGCCGCCGTCATACCATACATGTCATAAATTTCGCCATTAGAGGTTTTTTTGCCATGAAAGCGTTTGCCATACCAGGAGGCAACGCCAGTTTTTTTGTAGGGTTGATAGCTGGCCATAGGTCTATATGTTTCGCCTAAGGCTTTATAAGGCCGATTTGTGCGGCTGTGTAGCGGCTCTTTTTTTGGGACAGCATTGGGAATGCTTGCCATGTTTTTGGGTGGATTATCACCAGGACCATCATCTAAATAGTAACCACCGGGCTTGTCTATTTCTACAACTGCAGGTTTTTCTGCAGGCGTTGGTGCAATTACTGGCGCAGGATTGGGTGTAGTACTGGGTGTGGTAGAGCTGACAGGCGGAGTTGGTGTTGGCGCAGAAGCCTGCGTTGGCTTACTAGCAACAGGTGGTACGGGTATTGGCTTTACCTTTTTATTACCGCCGCAAGCCACTAATGAAAGACTATAGATGCAACAATAGATAATAATTAAAGTATTTTTCTTCATCGAGCCTTCTCTTTTTAAATGATTAACCTGCAGCCACCAGTTTTTTGTGGGTTTGTATGCTCATTAAAATGCCAAAACCTAGTAGCAAAGTGACCATTGAGGTGCCGCCATAGCTAATTAGCGGCAATGGTACACCTACCACTGGCAATATGCCGCTGACCATACCAACGTTCACAAAGCAATAAGTAAAAAATGTTAACGTGATGCTGCCCGCCAATAATCGTGTAAAAGTGCTTTTGGCTTGCGAGGCAATCATCAAGCCACGCGCGATAATCAAACTAAATAATACCAGTAATATTAAATTACCCGCCATACCAAACTCTTCGCCAAACACCGCAAAAATAAAGTCTGTGGTGCGCTCTGGTAAAAAGTCTAACTGGCTTTGAGTGCCGTTCAGCCAACCTTTTCCTGTAGTACCACCAGAACCCAATGCAATGGTTGCTTGGATAGTATGGTAACCAGCACCCAACGGATCTTGTGTAGGATCGATTAAAATTTCAATACGACGACGCTGATAATCGTGCAACATTGACCAAAATAGCGGTGTTAATGCGCCCAATAAGGCGGCACTGCCAATGATGAATTTCCAGCTTAAGCCGGCTAAAAAAATCACAAAAAAGCCAGAGGCGCAAATCAGCAAAGCCGTACCTAAATCTGGTTGTTTCATAATCAACGCTACAGGGATAAGCAATAAAACAGCTGCAATTAAAAAATCGGTAATGCGGGGGTTCGATTCGCGTCTTGCAAAAAACCAAGCCAACATCATTGGCACCGCTATACGCATCAGTTCGGAAGGTTGAATTTTGATGACACCCAAGTCAAGCCATCTCTGAGCGCCGTGGCTAATATGGCCAAAAATTTCTACTGCCAACAGTAATACGATTCCAAGTAAATAAAGCGGTGGTGCAATACGCTCCAGCAGCTGCGGCTGAATATTAGACGCTAGCCAAAGTACAGTCATCGCAACAGTCATATTGATAAGCTGCGCTGTTACGCGCTCAAGGCTTTGGCCCGATGCGCTATACAACACAAATAATCCCACTAGCATAGTAAAAAGCAAACAACCCATTAAAAAAGAGTCGATATGCTTAAATAGACCTTGTAACAACTTGTTAATCATAATGTTCTTCTTCAGGCGCATTTATCACATTGCCAGCGGTTGCATCTGGTTTAATAGGCGCGGTGGCGGCAGTGGCTAATTTGGGTATTTCTGCTTCTGGCAGTTTACCCAATAAATAATAATCCATGACTTTACGCGCAATCGGCCCTGCTGCAGAGCCGCCATGACCGCCATTTTCGACAATCACAGCAAGGGCAATTTGTGGGTCTTCAGCGGGAGCGAACGCCACAAACAAAGCGTGATCTCGGTGACGCTCGTTAATGAGTTTTTCATTATATTTTTCATTTTGTTTAATACCAATCACTTGTGCAGTGCCTGTTTTTGCAGCAATACTATAACCTGCATTGGCACCAACACTGGCAGCCGTGCCACCAGGCAGCGTCACGTCAATCATGCCTAGGTTAACAATTTCCAAGTTGGCTTTGTCTAACGTAATTCGGTCGCTGACAACGGCAGCAGTTGGTGTAGAGACCAAGGTTTTGGCATCGACAACACTAGCAACCAAGCGCGGGCGCATGGCTACGCCTTTATTTGCTAAAATAGCGGTGGCTTGCGCCAACTGCATGGGCGTAGTCAACGTGTAGCCCTGACCTATGCCAACAATCACGGTTTCGCCAACATACCATGGCTGCTTAAAACGCCGTCGTTTCCACTCTGGCGTGGGTAATAAACCGCCGACTTCGCCTGCAATATCAATACCGCTTTTTAAACCAAAGCCAAAATGACGCACAAAATTAGTCAACCTTTCAATGCCCAACTCCACAGCCAGTCCATAAAAAAACGTATCGCATGAAATGGTAATTGCCCGCCGCATATCTACATTACCATGACCGCCTGGCTTCCAATCCCTATACCGATGTCGGCTATTAGGCAAAATAAAATAGCCAGCGTCGCTAATACTGTAAGGCGGTTTACGTTTACCTGCTTCTAGCCCTGCCAGCGCGGTAAACGGTTTAAAAGTCGAGCCTGGCGGATATACGCCGCGCAATGGGCGATTAATCAACGGTTTATCTAAAGACTCATTCAGTTGCTTCCAGTTTTCAACATCAATACCATCTACAAATAAGTTGGAGTCAAACGTTGGCATGCTGACAAAAGCTAATACTTCGCCTGTGCTGGGTTTGATTGCTACTAGTGCACCGCGCCGCTCGCCAAATGCGGTTTCGGCAATTTCTTGCAGTTTGCTGTCGGCAGACAACACCAAATTACTACCAGAAATTGGCGCTACGCTAGACAGTACGCGTACTGCTTTGCCATCGGCATCAATTTCAACTTGTTGAAATCCCGTGGTGCCGTGTAATTGCGCTTCGTAATATTCTTCTACGCCACTTTTACCAATATGGTCGGTGCCTTTGTAGTTAGAAAGCACTTTTTTCTCTGACAGTTTGGCTAGGTCTTTGTCATTAATCCTACCGATATAGCCCACCATATGCGCACCTTGTTTACCTAAGGGATAATGCCTAAACAAGCGCGATTTAAGTTCTACACCCGGGAATCGAAAGCGATTCACTGCAAACTTGGCTGCTTCCACCTCATTTAAATGTGTGCGTAGTGGAATGCTTTCAAAGGTGCGGCTTTCCGCTTTTTGTTTTTTAAAACGTTTTAAATCCAATGGGCTAACTTCAACTAATTGCTTAATTTGTGCTATCGTCGCGTCTAAATTTTCTATTTTAGATGGCGTGATTTCTAGCGTATAAACAAAAAAATTGTGCGCCAGTACTACACCATTTTTATCGGTAATCAGTCCGCGATTAGGCGTGATTGGCACTATCGAAATACGATTACTTTCAGCTAGCGTTTGGTAATAGTCGTAGCGATTAACTTGTAAAAAATAGAAACGAAAGGCCAACACACTAAACGCAACAAGCACCAACATGCCAAGTACACCAAGCCTTAATTTAAAATTATGTAGCTCGTTTTGGTAATTTTTAAGTTCGCGACTAGAAGATTTCATTGCTGTTTTATATGGCTATTGCTTGGTTTTTGGTCGTGTTAAGCCACCAAAAGACAATATCATGATTTGCCATAATATTAAGCCTGTAAAAATCGGCCATAAATAATACCAGCCAGGGTTTTCATAGCCCGCAAATAATTTCAGCAACAACATAAGTATGCGCGCTAATGTTAATAATGCAATGACATAGCCTGCTAACTGCCAAGTGTTGAATAATACAAGCCTACGTTGATAACTGAGTGCAACAAAGGCGGTGATAGTGAAGCTTAGCGCATGCTGGCCAAGCAAACTGCCTGTTGCTAAATCGACCAATAATCCCGCAATCCAAGCGGTACCTATATTGCATATTTCTGGCGCGCGCAGCAGCCAATATAGTAATACGACTAACATAAAATCTGGACGAAAAATAACGCCTTGCCCCACCCACGGAAACAACTGACACAGTAGCGCAATTAACAGCGTTAAGTAAATGCTCACTATATTAGTGTGACGCATTTGACTTGGCTTTCTGACTGTTGCTAGGCTGCTCTTTATTAGCTTCTTCGGCCGTTATTTCTATGATTGGCTCTGCCTTTTTTGCTTCAGGTAGCTCAAGCAATAATAACTGTAAATGATTGGTCACCTCAGCTACTGGCGTACAAATAATTTTGGCAAAAGGAGATTCTGGATTTTGTAAAATTTGGCTGACAGTAGCCACTGCTAAGCCAGCTGGGTAAACGCCATCAATACCAGATGTGACTAACTTATCACCCACTTTAATATCTACATTGGTAGGCAGGTATGGAATATCCAGTGTATTGTTACCTTCGCCAAACGCAATCGCACGAAGCTGATTGCGCTCGATTTGAATTGGAATCGACAGCTCTTTGTCAGTAATCAAAGTCACTTCAGAGGTGAACGGATAAACGCGAGTCACTTGGCCAATAATACCTTTAGAATCTACTACCGCCTGACCAGCTTTTACCGTGTGTTGACTGCCACGATTGACCACCACAATGCGCGTAAATGGGTCGCGCCCCATATGGGATATTTCTCCAAGAATGGCGTTGTGCTGTATAGGGATATCGCCATTTAGCAGGCTGCGTAAATGCTTGTTCTCTGCTGTAATGGTGCTTAAACGCTGCAACATTACCTTTTGTTCAAAGGCTTGTTGCTTAAGTGCGTAATTTTCTTGCACTAGTTCGTTATGTACAGAGAAGTATTTTTTGAGGTCACGCAACCAGTCGCTAGGTGCATTAGCTACAACCTCTAACGGGTGTAACGCAGCAATAAAAGCTTGGCGGAATTGTGATAAATAATTAAGTCGCGCATCTACAGCCATAAAAACAATAGAAACAGCACAAAAAAACAGCATGCGTGAAAATGCGTTGGCGCCACGTACAAAAAAAGCTGGAGTTTGTTGGGCTTCTAGCTTTTGATGAACGCCTTTAAGCATGCCAATGTAATGAGTATATTAATTCTGCTAGTAAATGCTTACTCATGCGCAAATACATTGCCAAGCTTGTCCATTTCCTCTAGCGCGCGTCCGCAACCACGTGCAACACATGTTAATGGATCTTCTGCCACGATGACAGGCAAACCTGTTTCTTCAACTAGTAAACGGTCTAAATCACGCAACAATGCACCACCACCTGTTAGCACCATGCCTTTTTCAGCAATATCAGCACCTAGCTCTGGTGGTGTTTGTTCTAACGCAGATTTTACCGCGCCTACGATTGAGTTTAGTGGTTCTGTTAGCGCTTCTAAAATCTCATTGCTAGATATTGTAAATTTGCGTGGTAAGCCTTCTGCCAAGTTACGGCCGGTCACTTCCATTTCTAAGACTTCGCTGCCTGGAAAAGCCGAGCCAATTTTCTTTTTAATCGCCTCAGCAGTTGGCTCAGAAATTTGCATGCCGTAGTTACGGCGAATGTAATCAATAATCGCTTGGTCAAACTTGTCGCCACCTACGCGCTCACTTTTGGCATAAACAATGCCACCAAGAGAGATGACGCCGACTTCAGTGGTACCGCCACCAATGTCCACCACCATGCTACCAGTCGCTTCGGCTACTGGCATGTCTGCACCAATAGCAGCTGCCATTGGTTCTTCAATCAAAAATACTTGTTTAGCTCCAGCGCGTTCGGCTGACTCTTTAATCGCACGGCGTTCTACTTGGGTAGAGCCGACAGGGACGCAGATGATGATACGCGGGCTGGGTGAAAACCAACGCGCATCATGTACCTTGCGAATGAAATATTTAAGCATTTGCTCGGTAATAGTAAAGTCGGCAATCACGCCATCTTTCATCGGGCGAATGGCCTGAATGTTAGCAGGCGCGCGGCCTAGCATACCTTTAGCGTCTGTGCCGACCGCTAACAATACTTTTTTGCCGTTTGGACCGCCTTCAAGCCTTATGGCAACAACAGATGGCTCATCAAGCACGATACCTCTGCCACGCGCGTAAATTAGGGTATTGGCGGTGCCTAAATCAATTGCTAAATCATTAGAAAAGTAACTGTTAATGAAGCCGAACATATTTTTTTATCCTGTGGTTTGCGCGAATGTTTGCATGACTTAATTTTTTGCGCCTAAAGCCATGCTGTAAAATCAAAGGTATAATAACTTAAAATGGTATTAAAATTAAGTATTGTGACCAAATTTAAGGCACATTTACACATTGTTACAAACTAATCCTTCAGCAACATATACGACATAAACCGAATTAAATTGATGGCACTTCTTTATGGCATTAGAAATTTCAGATATTAAACGTATTGCACATTTGGCGCGGATTGACATCAGCGAGCAAGAAGCAGAACAGACACTAACAAAGCTGACTGGTATTTTGGGCTTAATTGAGCAAATGCAGGCGGTAGATACTACTGATATTGCGCCGATGTCGCATTCGCAAGAAGTAGTGCAACGCCTACGCGATGACGTGGTGACTAAAACTAATATGCGTGAAGCATTTCAAGCCAATGCACCACAGCTTGGCAATGGCTCGTCGCAACAAGCGGTCGCAAGTAGTTTATATTTAGTACCACAAGTGATTGAGTAGGTTGCATTTATGATTAATAACAGCCTAAAACAGCTAAGCCAATTGTTGGCATCTAAGCAAGTGTCAAGTGTTGAAATGACCCAAACTTTTTTGGATCGTATTGCAAAGTACAACCCAAATATTAATGCTTATATTGCGCTAGATACCAATAAAACTATGGCGCAAGCTAAAGCCGCAGATGCACTGATTGCCAAAGGTGAGGCGCAGCCACTGACAGGCATTCCCTTTGCACAAAAAGATATTTTTTGTGCCAAAGATTGGCCCACAACTTGTGGCTCTAAAATGCTGGCAAATTTTGTTGCGCCGTACGATGCGCATGTTATTTCACAATTTGATGCAGTTGGCGCGGTTAACTTGGGCAAGACTAATATGGACGAGTTCGCCATGGGTTCATCCAATGAAACCAGCTATTTTGGCGGCGTTAAAAACCCGTGGGATTTCGACCGTGTGCCAGGCGGCAGCTCTGGCGGTTCAGCGGCAGCTGTTGCGGCAAGACTTTGTGCTGCGGCGACAGGTACTGATACGGGTGGTTCGATTCGTCAACCTGCTTCACTTTGCGGCTTTACAGGCTTAAAGCCGACTTACGGTCTAGTTTCGCGCTACGGCATGATTGCATTTGCGTCTTCCCTTGATCAAGCTGGGCCAATGGCGAAAAGTGCCGAAGATTGCGCATTAATGTTAAATGTGATGGCAGGTTTTGATGAGCGCGATTCCACCAGCATCAATCACCCCAAAGAAGATTACGCGCGCGGCTTGGCGGCCATGCAAGCTGATAAACCGTTAAAAGGTTTGCGTATTGGCTTGCCAAAAGAGTATTTTTCCGATGGCCTAGACGCCAATGTTAATGCGGTTGTGCAAGCAGCGATAAATGAATACAAAAAACTCGGTGCAGATATGATTGATATTTCCCTACCGAATACTCAGCTTTCTATTCCTGTGTATTATGTACTGGCACCAGCTGAGGCCAGCTCAAATTTGTCGCGTTATGATGGTGTGCGTTATGGGCATCGTGCAGCCGAATATGATGACCTAATGGACATGTACATGAAATCGCGTGCTGAAGGTTTTGGCGCCGAGGTGAAACGCCGCATTTTAATCGGTACTTATGTGTTAAGCGCAGGATATTACGATGCTTATTACCTTAAAGCCCAGCAAATACGTCGTTTAATCGCCGATGACTTTGTACAAGCGTTTAAAAAATGCGACATTATCATGGGGCCAACTGCGCCATCCACTGCGTTTAAAGCGGGCGAAAAAGCCGATGACCCAGTGGCGATGTATTTACAAGATGTCTATACGATTGCCACCAATTTGGCAGGCTTGCCAGGCATGAGCATTCCAGCAGGCTTTAGCAATGGCTTACCTGTAGGCTTGCAGTTAATGGGCAATTATTTTGATGAGGCGCGTATGTTAGATGTTGCACATGCCTATCAACAAGTGACAGATTGGCATCTCGCTATGCCAAAAGGAATTGAATAATGGCTAATAACAATTGGGAAGTCGTGATTGGGCTAGAAACCCACACCCAATTAAAAACCCACACTAAAATTTTTAGCGGGGCGTCTATTCAATATGGCGCTGAGCCCAATACGCAAGCAGATGAAGTCAGCACTGCTTTGCCAGGTGTATTACCTGTGCTAAATAAACAAGCGGTGGAGTGTGCCATTAAATTTGGTTTGGCGATTAATGCTGATATTCCTGCACGCTCAGTATTTTCGCGCAAAAATTACTTTTACCCCGATTTACCAAAAGGTTACCAAATTAGCCAATTTGAGTTGCCAGTGGTCGCTAAAGGCGCGGTGACGATTCAAGTGCCAGCCACTAAAAATAATGAAGCTTACGAAAAAGTCATCAACATTACCCGCGCACATTTAGAAGAGGATGCAGGCAAGTCCAGTCACGGTATTGTAGAAGGCATGAGTGGCATTGATTTAAACCGCGCAGGTACGCCGTTACTTGAGATCGTGACCGAGCCCGATATGCGCTCCAGCGCTGAGGCGGTTGCCTACGCCAAAGAGCTGCACAAAATCGTGACTTGGATTGGTATTTGCGATGGCAATATGCAAGAAGGCTCGTTCCGCTGCGATGCCAATGTGAGTGTTCGCAAGCCCGGAGAGCCTGTAGGCACA
>JANNWI010000186.1:0-7176 GCA_031414715.1 Methylophilaceae bacterium
GGCAAATACTATGCAAAAAACTGCCGTCACCCAACAACCTATTCACACACTAATTGCTAACCGTTGGAGCCCGCGTGCTTTTGACGCCAATAAGCCTGTGAGTCATTCGCAAATTATTGCGCTATTAGAAGCCGCCCGCTGGGCGCCATCCAGTTATAACGACCAGCCTTGGCGATTTATGGTGTGCGACAAAACTAGCAACGCAGATGCTTGGCAAGCGGCTTTTGAATGCTTAATGCCAAGTAATCAAGCTTGGGTAAAACATGCACCATTGTTATTGCTGGGCTGTGCAAATACTATTTTAGATGTGAACCAGCAAGCCAACCGATTTGCACAATACGACACGGGCGCAGCGGCTGTTAGCCTGTGCTTGCAAGCAGCAGATTTAGGCTTGGCAGCGCACCAAATGGGCGGTTTTAATGCAGATGCAGCGCGAGCGGCTTTTAAAATTCCTGCACAATTTACCCCAATGGCGATGTTAGCTGTGGGTCATGAAGGCGATGCTAATCAGCTGCCTGATGACTTAAAAGTACGCGAACTTGCGGATCGCAAACGTAAACCGCCAAGCGAAATGTTCTTTGAAGGCACTTGGGATAAACCAATTAAAGCTTAAAAAGCTAAAAATAGATGCCCTGAGAGCCTCATGGATATTGGGCTGCAGGGCAGTCGTTATTAGATAATTTCATTTCAAAAGCCACGTCTTCAGGTGTGGCTTTTTACTTTCGGCAACAAAGCAGATAAACTCTCGCCATGCCACTTTCTTGGAACGAAATCAAAACCCGCGCCAATACATTCTCAAAAGAATGGGTAGCCGAATCCCGTGAAGATGCAGAGGCCAAATCATTTTGGGATGCATTTTTTAATATATTCGGCATAACGCGCCGCCGCATTGCCAGCTTTGAAGAACCTGTTAAAAAGTCGGATGACAAAGGTGGGTTTATTGATTTGCTCTGGCGCGGACAGTTGCTGGTAGAGCATAAATCGCGTGGCAAAAGCTTAGATAAAGCGTTTACTCAAGCGCTGGATTACTTTCCTGGCTTAAAAGAGCGCGATTTACCTAAATATATCCTCGTTTCAGATTTCTCAAAGTTCCGGCTGTATAACCTTGAAACTAACGAGCAAATTGAGTTTCCGCTAAAAGACTTATACCAAAACGTTAAACTGTTTGGTTTTATTGCGGGTTATCAAACGCAAATTATCAAGCCGCAAGACCCAATTAATATTAAAGCCGCCGAGCGCATGGGCAAGCTGCACGATGCGCTTAAGGGCGTGGGTTATATAGGCCATGCGCTAGAACTATATTTGGTGCGCTTGCTATTCTGCTTATTTGCCGAAGACACCACCATTTTTGAAAAGCGCTTACTGCAAGATTACATAGAAACCAAAACCAACGAAGATGGCAGCGATTTAGCGCACCATCTCAGCAGCTTATTTTATGTGCTCAACACGCCAAGCAATAAGCGCCTAAATAACTTGGATGAAAGTCTAGCCGCTTTCCCCTACGTAAATGGCAAACTGTTTGAAGAATCGTTACCGCCCGCCCAGTTTGATAGCAAAATGCGCGAAGCGCTGTTGGATTTATGCGCGTTGGATTGGAGCATTATCTCGCCCGCCATATTTGGCAGCCTATTTCAAAGCATTATGGATGCGGATGCACGGCGCAACTTGGGCGCGCACTACACCAGTGAAGAGAATATTTTAAAACTGATTAAACCCTTGTTTTTAGATGCGTTATGGGCAGAGTTTGAAAAAATTAAAATCAACAAAAAACGTTTGCCAGAATTCCACCAAAAGCTGCGTAATTTAACCTTTTTCGACCCCGCCTGCGGCTGTGGTAACTTTTTGGTGATTACCTATCGTGAATTAAGGTTGCTGGAACTCGCCGTTCTACGCGCCTCACGCGCGAGCGGTCAACAGGTTTTAGATGTGCAAACGCTGATTAACGTGGATGTTGACCAATTCTACGGTATCGAGATTGAAGAGTTCCCCGCGCAAATCGCGCAAGTGGCGTTATGGTTAACCGATCACCAAATGAACATGAAAGTATCGGAAGAGTTTGGTAGCTATTTTGCACGCATTCCACTAAAAGCCACGCCACATATTGTGTGTGGCAACGCTTTAACCCTAGATTGGGCACAAGTTTTAGCGCCACAAAAATGCAGTTATATTTTGGGTAATCCGCCTTTTATTGGTTATACGCAACGCTCGATTGAACAAAAAAATGATTTTGAAAAAGTCTTTTTCGATTTGCATGGCTCTGGTGTTTTGGATTTCGTCACCTGCTGGCACCGTAAATCAACAGATTACATGCAACATAACAAGTTAATTAAAACGGCGTTTGTTTC
The DNA here is from genome assembly GCA_031414715.1 of Methylophilaceae bacterium. Lineage (GTDB taxonomy): Bacteria > Pseudomonadota > Gammaproteobacteria > Burkholderiales > Methylophilaceae > Methylotenera_A. The sequence goes on from JANNWI010000186.1 coordinate 2,346, forward strand.
AACCAATAGCATTACACAAGGCGAACAAGTCGGTATTTTATGGAGTTGGATGTTAGCGCAAGGTGTAAAAATTCATTTTGCGCACCGCACATTTAGTTGGGCTAACGAAGCGCGTGGCAAAGCCGCTGTGCATTGCGTGATTATTGGCTTTGGTTTACAGGAAGTTGCAGATAAAACCATTTATGAATATGCCGATATTAAAGGTGAACCGCACGCGATTAAAGCCAGCAATATCAACCCATATTTAATTGATGCAGCAAATGTAATTTTGCAAAAACAAAGCAAGCCTATTTGCCAAGTACTTTCGATTACGCGCGGCAGCCAACCTACTGATGGCGGGCATTTGCTAATGGATGCCGCCGAAAAAGCCGAACTGATTAAAAGTGAACCTCAAGCAGCAAAGTGGATAAAGCCATTTGCGATGGGTGATGAGTTTATTAATAACTTAACACGTTATTGTTTATGGCTTATAGATTGCCCGCCAAGCGAATTAAGGCAAATGCCTTTTGTAATGGCACGTGTAGAAAAAGTAAAACAAATGCGCTTAGCCAGCAAAAAACTGCCAACGCAAAAGCTGGCTGCTCAACCAACTAGATTTGGGGAGTTAAGGCAGCCTAAAACTGATTATTTAGCTATACCAAGAGTTTCATCTGAAAAACGATTGTTTATACCAATTGGCTTTTTATCTGCTCAATTTATTGCAGGTGATAAATTGCAGACAATAGAAAATGCCGATGCTTTTCATTTTGGTATCCTTTCTTCTACCATGCACAATGCTTGGATGCGCGCCGTTTGTGGGCGATTAGAAAGTCGATATAGTTATTCAGCTAGCATTGTTTATAACAACTTTCCATGGCCAGAAGTGAATGCCTTGCAAACCGCAAAAATTGAAACCACCGCGCAAGCTGTGGCTGATACGCGTGCAGAATATCCTCAAGCTTCGCTGGCGGATTTATACGACCCGCTGACCATGCCAGCTAATTTATTAAAAGCGCATCAGGCTTTAGATAAAGCGGTAGATACAGCTTATGGCTACAAAGGCGCCGCAACCGATGCGGCACGCGTAGCATTTTTGTTTGAGCGTTATCAGCAACTTACCAGCCTGCTGCCTGCTATAGAAAAATCCAAAAAAACATTCAAAAAGAATAAATAACACCTGCCCTGCAGACCAATATCCATGCGGGCTACAGAGCATATTTTTTTTGCACGCTGTATAATATAATCAAAAAATAAGGTTTTAAATGGAATGACACTTTTCATTGCGCCGCTATTACCTACTGAAACTTAACTAAATGACGCGCGTCTGATAAAATGTTCGATTATTCAAACCATTAACTTTTAAGGCAAAATCATGGCAGTTGTAGCGCTTACCAAAGCAAATTTTAAAGATACCATTGAAAAAAATAATTTTGTGATTGTCGATTTTTGGGCGCCATGGTGCGAGCCTTGTGTGGCGTTTACGCCAACTTTTAAAGCGGTGGCAGAGAATCATCCGGATATTGTGTTTGGCATGGTAGATACTGAAGCCGATCCGGAAATTAGTGCTTATTTTGATGTGGCGCAAATTCCAGGTTTGTTGGTTGTGCGCGATCAAGCTGGTATTCACACGCAAGTGGGTGAGATTGGCGCGCCAGCGTTAGAAGAAATTATTAGTTGGGCGCGCGCTAAAGATATGAGCGCTGTGCACGAGCATTATGCCAATGAGGCTAAAAAGAAACATTGATTAATTTTGGACGTAAAAAAGCCGCGCTGGTTTTATAAACTGGCGCGGCTTTTTGTTTATGCTGCGTTTAAAACGCGCCTGTTGTGGTAAACCGATACACATAAAATGCGCCCACTGCCATCATAATATACATGGGAATGTTGCCAGATTTTTTGCTCTCATTCGGATTGGTCGATGACATCATACGATTTGCCAGCCACAGTGCGAATATAATCACCGGGATAAATAGCATGCGGGTGGTCGATTCGAACAACCAAGCCAGCGCAGTTTTTAGCCAGCCACCGTCTTTAAAAAACTCTAAACCAATACCAGCTAGGCCAATCAACATTAATAGCATGCCCACTAAGGAAATGATGGTTTTTAAAGGTGTGTCGGCTTTTATATCTGCATTTTTGGCGTATTTATTGGGTTCTTTTTTGATTGGTGCAGCCATAACTAATCCCCTTAACTTTTTGAATATTCAGATGCTAATTCTAGTTTAAAACTAATTTTGGTTTAGAACTAATTCTGGCTTAGATAGCGGGCTGGGTCAACCGATTTGCCCAAACGTCTAATTTCAAAATGCAGTTTAACTGAATTAGAATCAGTATTGCCCATTTCGGCAATTTTTTGGCCAGCGACTACGTTTTGACCTTCTTTCACCACAATTTTACTGTTGTGCGCGTAAACCGATAAATAAGTTTTGTTATGTTTTACGATGACTAATTTACCGTAACCGCGTAGGTCAGACCCACTGTAAATGACTTTACCAGCGCTGGCTGCTTTAATGGCTTGGCCAGTTTCACCGCCTATATCAATACCTTTGTTGCTGGCCTCGTTAAAGCTGGTAGTTATTTTGCCTTGTGTGGGCCATGTCCATGCAATTGCTTCATCGCCTGTGAGTGTGTCTGCAGGCCTAGTTTCGCTTGGTTTAGCTTCGCTAGGTTTGGTATCGCTAGCTTTGGTATCGCTAGGTTTAGCTTCTGTTGGTTTTGTCTCCACTGGCTTAGGGGCTGTTGTCGGTTTAATTGAAGTGCGATTGATGGCTTCCAGGCTATACGGCTCGCGCGTCGCTTTTGGTTCGCTTAATACTGGTGTGACGACTGAAGCAATCGGCTTTTCTATTGCAATTGGCTTATTGCCTACAACAGCAGGTTCGGTTTTGATGGGCGTTATCACAACACCATCATCGCCAGCCACCGCGCCGTTATTGGCTTCTGGCGCACCAGTTGGTTTAACTTTAAAGCTTTTTAAATCAATTATCTGGCCAATTTTAATCGGGTAGGGCGGTGTGATATTGTTAGCTGCAGCAATCTCTTTGTAATCCACACCATATTCCAAACCAATGCCAAATAGCGTATCGCCCTTTTTTACAATGTGGCTATCTGGTCGCCAATCCTTGCCAGTCTCCACGTTTTTAGCCACAGGTTTTGCGGCGGGTGGTTTCGGTTTGGTTTCTGGCGTGCGGTCAATCACTGGTGCAGGTGGGTTGCTGCTGCAAGCGACAAGTAATGTAAATAAACAAGCAATCAATAAACGCACTAACTAACCCCACCCAATAAAGGCACAAACTTTACCGGCTCTAGCTTGGTTAGTTTGTAGTCGTTTCCAGAGTCAATATTAGTACGTTCGATTAAGTGCAAGATTTGCGTGGCAGTGCCAACAGGTATTACCATGCGGCCGCCTATGGCTAATTGTGCTAATAACTCTTGCGGCACATGGCTGGCGGCGGCGGTGACAATAATGCCGTCGAAAGGCGCGTATTCATTGAGCCCTAGGCTGCCATCGGCATGATCTAATTTTACGTTGCTACATTTAAGTGTACGCAAATGCCCGCGCGCTTTCATTACCAATGGGCGAATGCGCTCTACCGATAACACTTCTTTCGCTAGCTTTGATAACACGGCCGTTTGATAGCCACAGCCAGTACCTATTTCTAACACTTTATTCAGCTGCTTGCCATTGCGCAAAATCTCGGTCATGCGCGCGACAATATAAGGCTGCGAAATAGTTTGCGCAAAGCCTATTGGCAGCGACACATCTTCATAAGCACGAATACTTAAGGCATCATCCACAAAAATATGCCGTGGAATTTCACCCATGGCATGTAGCACTACTTCATCTTTAATACCTTGCTCGCGCAGCCGCACCAACATACGCTCGCGCGTGCGCAACGAGGTCATGCCAATGCCCGTTTTGCTTGTGGTAGATTTCAGGATTGCCATTTTATTTATTTAGCCAATCGCTTATTTCTTGCATTTGGCTGTATTTGGTTAAATCAACTTGTATTGGTGAAATTGATACTTGATTGTGCGCTATCGCATAAAAATCAGTGCCTTCACCACCATCGTTTGGCTGCCCTGCTGCGCCCACCCAGTAAACGGTTTCATTACGTGGCGTTTTTAGCTGAATCACCGGCTCTGCCTTGTGACGCTTACCTAAGCGCGTGATGACTTTACCTTTTAGTAGATCGTAAGGCACATCTGGCACGTTAATATTGAGTAATGTTGGGGAGGCAAAGCCTGTTTTTTGATAATGTTGCACTAACTCTACAGCCACACGTGCGGCGCTTTCAAAATGAGTGGCGTTGTGTTGCGACATAGATACTGCGAATGACGGAATATCCAATAAATAGCCTTCCATCGCTGCTGCTACAGTGCCGCTATAAATGGTGTCATCACCCATATTGGCACCATCATTAATGCCAGAAATGACCATATCTGGCATGTCGTCCATTAAACCTGTTAGTGCAATGTGCACGCAATCAGTTGGTGTGCCGTTGACATAAAAAAAGCCGTTACTGGCTTTTTTAACACTTAGAGGACGGTCTAGCGTAAGCGAGTTACTAGCGCCACTTCGATTACGCTCTGGCGCCACCACCGTAACATCGGCAATTTTGGCCAAGTGTTCAGCTAAAATATTTAAGCCTGGCGCAAAATAGCCATCGTCGTTAGAAATGAGTATTTTCATACGGAGTAAAAAGGCAGAATTTTCATCCTTTTATTATAAAGGATGCAGCCTTTATTGCGATGGCTGGCGGGTGAGTTTTGCGTAATAAATTGTGCACATAAAAAATATTAGCGTTAATACCACTTCTATCATGGCCAATCTTGCCGATAAACCAGTATC
>JANNWI010000187.1:0-3525 GCA_031414715.1 Methylophilaceae bacterium
TTCAGTTAAAAAGTTAACCATTATTTATACCAAGTTGACAATATTGCGTCTGTTAGCTAGCGAACATATATCAACTTAATTGTTCACTTATTTTTAATTTTATTAATGTACGTTAGCGTACAGTTGCGTTTACCACCTAAGCGCATACTCAACTTCCGCCAACCAATAGGAATTGAAATCATGAAAACAGACACACAATTGCAGAGCGATGTAATGGCAGAACTAAAATGGGATCCTTCTTTTAACGCAGCCGAAATTGGCGTTGAAGTTAAAAATGGCGTAGTGACATTATCGGGCCATGTTGATAAATATGCTGAAAAATGGGCAGCTGAACGTGCTGCACAAAAAGTAACGGGCGTAAAAGCGTTAGCGATTGAGCTAGATGTTGCACTGCCAGGTGCCAGCAATAGAAGCGATGGTGACATTGCGCGCACCGCTGAAAATGTATTGGAATGGACAACCAATTGGCCAAAAGACCTTGTAAAAGTGATGGTTGAAAAAGGCTGGGTGACCTTGTCTGGTGAGCTTGATTATGAATATCAGCGTCAACTTGCATCAAGCTCTGTGCGCCATTTAATGGGTGTTACTGGCGTCAGTAATCAAGTGACCATTAAGTCTAAATTAACATCGAGTACAGTTAAATCGGATATTGAAGCCGCATTAAAACGCCGTGCATTGACCGATGCGCAAGAAATTATGGTAACGGTGAACGGCAGTAAGGTCACGTTAACTGGCGTGGTACATAGTTGGTCAGAGCGCGATATGGTGAGCGACTCTGTTTGGAACACGCCAGGTGTGACTGATGTAAACGATAATATCTCGGTTGCATATTAAATAGCATGCTAAATACATATTGAGGAAAAATCATTAACGCCGAGCTTACCAAAACACAAGTAGTCGCAAAAAACGCATTGGTGCAAAGCATGTTTTTACTTGCTTTACCCCAACGCGCACTTGATGCGCATAAAGGCAGTTTTGGTAGTGTAGCAATTGTTGGTGGCGACACGGGTATGGTGGGTGCGGTTTTGTTGGCCTCCCGCGCGGCCTTATTTTGTGGTGCTGGGCGAGTTTATGCGGCTTTTTTGGCTGATAACGCGCCTAATGCAGACACTTGCCACCCCGAAATTATGCTGCATTCTGCGGCTACATTAACCAATTTAACACAACTTAATTGTGTCGTCATTGGTACTGGCTTAGGTCAATCTAAAGCTGCTATTGAGTTGCTGACATTTTGTATGGCACAACAGGTTGCTTTATTAGTTGATGCAGATGCACTTAACTTAATTAGCCAGCATACACATTTACAAACGATACTCAAAAATCGGCAAACTGAAACGATTATCACGCCACACACCGCTGAGGCTGCGCGATTGTTAAATACGACTGTGGATAAAATTCAACAAAACCGTGTAGAAACTGCGCAAAAATTAGCAGTCAAATTTAATACAGTTTGTGTTTTAAAAGGTGCTGGTACTATTATTGCTGATGCTGACGGCGCTTGGTTTATTAACACCACAGGCAACCCAGGCTTGGCAAGTGGCGGTACAGGTGATGTTTTAAGTGGCATCATTGGTAGCTTAATTGCGCAGGGTTTAAGTGTATTAAAAGCTGCCAAACTAGGTGTTTATGTGCATGGTGCAGCGGCAGATGCACTGGTGACAAGTGGTATTGGGCCTATCGGTTTAACGGCGTCTGAAGTTGCGCAAGAAGCGAGATCTCAAATTAATTTTCTGAATACATTAGCGCACAAAAATCTTAAAATTGAAGAGTTACTAGACTAATATTTGCTTAATTTTTGCACAGAAACTGAGTGTAAAAAATCTTTAATAAAGATAATTATTATCAACGTATAAATGCCGTCTTGTAAGCGGCAATACGTTTAAGCCAACATTACGTTTGGTGGCTAATATTTGGTAAATGCCAAGTTCGCCACCTTCAAATTCTAGCGCGCTTGCAGCCATGTATAAACGCCAAATACGGTATGTAGATTCGCTGACCGTTTTTAAAACTTCATCATGGTGCTGCTCTAGGCGCGCCACCCATTGCCTAAGCGTTAAAGCATAATGTGCACGCAATGACTCACAATCAGTAATTTCAAACTTTGCGCATTCCATTCTGCGCGAAATACTACTCACCGTATCTAGCTGTCCATCAGGAAAAATATAGCGATTAATAAATTCTGTTGATAGCGTTTTTTGCCAACCTTCTACATCATGGGTAATACCATGATTAAGGAACAAACCGCCTTGCTTTAACAATGTGTGAACGCAAGAAAAATATAAGGCAAGGTTTTTTAAACCCACATGCTCAAACATGCCAACGCTAGCTATTTTGTCAAAAATTGCTTCACCCTTAATATCACGATAATCACATAAATCTACCGTAACGTTTGCTTGCAAACCAGCTTGCGCAATTTGTTGTCTTGCATAGGTTAGCTGTTGCTGGCTTAAGGTTACGCCGTGTGCAATTACCCCATAATACTTGGCTGCATGCAATACTAATGCACCCCAACCACAGCCAATATCTAAAAATTTTTCGCCTGTTTTTAACATAAGTTTTTTACAAATATGATCAAGTTTAGCAAACTGCGCTTGTTCTATAGTGTCGTGCGATTGTTCAAAATAAGCACACGAATACACCATGCTTTTATCTAACCATAATGCATAAAACTCGTTAGAAACATCATAATGAAATGCAATGGCTGCGTGATTTTCGGTTTTAGTGTGCGCGATTAATCTGTTGCCAAACTTTAAAATTTTGCTTGAAATAAAACTTCTGCTATCAATCAATTGATTCTGGTCTTGATTGCTGCTTTGATTAATACTCGGCAGCTTAATAGTTTTTAGTAAGATATTTAATTTGTCACGCCACGAAACATGCATTAAATTGGCATCTTTAAGCTTAATGGCAGCAAAAAAATCACCTTCAATATCAATGTTATCGATGAAGTAACTCTCTGCTAAACGCATTGGGTTGCTATTTAATACCAAGGCGCGAATAACTTTGGGATGATGAATGACTAAAGTGAACGTAGGCAAAAACTGTTTTTGGGAGGCATTGCCAGTTAAAAATGTTGCCCCATTCCATAGACGTATAGAGACACATTCACTACAGTGCTTAAATAAGCACTGTAGTATCGCCTTTGCATCTTCTGCTGTTTTATTTGAGTGCTCAGCATGCTTGTCAAGCATGTATATCGTGTTTAAATTAATTTGGCCAGCTTCAAAGTAATCAGATCTGTTAAATTTATCAGTTTTTTCTTTGGCATACCGAATGACACTCATAGTTTGTGGCTTTTAATTGATGGTTTAACAACCAGTTATTACTATTCCTTTACAGTCACTTGCCCGCGAATCTCGCCATCTGGGTTAGCCGCTGTGTGCACATTCAAATACCATTTGCTGGCTAAAAGATCGGCTTTTTGCTCATTGCTTAAAATAGCTTCGCCTTTAATTGGGCTGGCTAAACTGCCAACAATAGGCAATGCGGGGCCCGCATTTTCGCCAACCAAAGCAGGCCCGTGAA
>JANNWI010000188.1:0-2134 GCA_031414715.1 Methylophilaceae bacterium
CTGAATTTGCATGCGCACATTCAATTTATCGGCCAACACCCAGCCCGCCAATTCTGTTGCGTTTAAATCATTAAAGCTAGGCGAGAACAAAATAGGGCATTTTTCTGTGAGTTTTAACTCAACAATTTTAGCCTTAGCCCAATCGTAATCATCGCGGTTACACAGCACAAATTTAATTTCATCTGTACTTTTTACATGCTCAAGGTTTGTCCACAGCATGTTTTTTTCTTCATTGGATGCTGGCGTTTTAATATCCAAAATCACCGATACACGCTTGTCTACTGGTGCAATATCCATTGCGCCGCCCGTTTCAAGCGACACGCTGTAGCCCTCATCGCATAAGGCTTGCAGCAAGATGTAGCATTCTTTCTGTGCCAGCGGCTCGCCGCCTGTTACCGTGACATAGCGCGTGCCGAACTCAGCCACTTTTGCCAAAATGTCAGCAATTAGCATATTACCGCCGCCCGAAAACGCATACTCGGTGTCGCAATAGGTGCAGCGCATGGGGCAACCCGTCAGGCGCACAAAAACTGTGGGCAGACCAAAACGGCTGGTTTCGCCTTGCAGTGAGTAAAAAATCTCGAAAATTTTAAGTGCCATGCCGATATGGATTGCTTTATAAGTTGCAGCGTGAAAAACGTTATTTTAGCGCGAAAACGTGGCTGCGTAATGACCTAATATAACTGCGAATACTATACGAGAGAAAATGAATGCCCTGCAGACCTCATGGATATTGGCTTACAGGGCATGTGCTTAATAAGATGTTTTATTTACCTGCTTTAATATCGTTATTTTGCATCAACATCTCATGCCTACTTTCACAAGTTTTTGTTTGCAACTCAAATGCTACTAGCAACGTGCAAAATACATCATCGTGACTTAGCGGGTAATCTTTAAACGGTTTTGCTTGGTCTATTGAATAATCAAAATTCTGACCTGTCCATAAAATCGCTGGCACATGTGTTTGCTCTTTGGGTGCTATGGCATAGGGCGCAGCGTGCAAGTACCAACCATTCTCACCCAACGATTCACCATGGTCAGACACATATAGCATGGCGGTTTCGCGCTCACCATCATATTTTTTCAAAAGTTTTATCACTTCTGATAAAAAATAATCAGTGTACAAAATTGCATTATCGTAGCTATTGTCAATTTCGGCTTGGCTGCAATCTTGCAATTCACCTGTCATGCACATGGGTTTAAATTTAGCAAATTCGTCTGGGTAGCGCCGATAATATTCGGGCCCGTGATTACCCATTTGGTGCAGCACAATCAAAATATCTTTGTCTTTTCTGGCGGCAATATATTTATCTAAACCGCTTAACATGCCAATATCGCGGCATTCTTTATCGCACACAGGGTTTAATGTTGGCGTTTTAAAATTTTCATACTTTAACCGTGTGGCTACACCTTTAGAGTCTGAATTATTATCGCGCCATAAAATTTGCACACTGTTTTCAAACAATATTTCTAGCGCGTTTTCTGTATGCAGGGCTTTGTCTTTATCATATTCCTCTCGCCCCAACACCGAGAACATGCATGGCACAGATACGCCTGTAGAAGTACCACAAGAGCTGACATTGCTAAAGCTAACTAGGTTACTTTCTTTTGATAGCAGTGGATTTGTTTCTTTGTGATAACCATTGAGCGAAAAGCGATCTGCTCTTGCCGTTTCGCCCACAACCATAATAATAAGTTCGTGATGCCTGTAGGTATCTAAATTGACTGCATCTTGCGCGACTTTTGTAATAATCGCCGAAGTCGCTGGTTTTAGCTGTTCTTGCACATATTTAAAAATTGAATAAGTAAAATAAGTGGGGTTTGCATAAAAGCGCGTCACTTTGTGTTCGCGAATAAACGAAGTATAGCCAGCGGTAAAAGGCAACACCACCAACACCAGCAACACCAATATTGCGACAATTGCCAGTAATCGAGATGTTAACTCAGCGCGCATAGCGTTGGCTTTTGGCGTGTATTTAAGTACCAACCAAGCGGGAATCAGCCCAAAAACAATCGCTCTTATTACAAACGTAGACGTGACTATACCAGCGAATTCTTGTGGATTAGTTTGCGCGATATTATCCAACATGGTCACATCGACAATCACACCAAATGCATCCATATAATAAGCGGC
>JANNWI010000189.1:0-3316 GCA_031414715.1 Methylophilaceae bacterium
GTTCACGGCTTTCGCGGTCTAGCTTGTTTATAAATGAAATGATCGGCGTATCGCGCATTCTACAAACATTCAACAGTTTGATGGTTTGCGCTTCCACGCCGTTCACCGCATCAATCACCATCACGGCGGAATCCACCGCCGTTAATGTGCGATAAGTATCTTCAGAAAAGTCGTCATGGCCGGGCGTGTCCAACAGGTTAATCATGTGCTCGCGATACGGAAATTGCATGACCGAAGAAGTTACCGAAATGCCACGTTGCTTTTCAAGCTCCATCCAGTCACTTGTGGCATGGCGTGAAGCTTTGCGTCCACGCACTTCGCCCGCCACTTGAATCGCGCCACCAAACCACAAAAGCTTCTCGGTCAGCGTGGTTTTACCCGCATCTGGGTGCGAAATAATGGCGAAGGTGCGGCGGCGGGAGATTTCTTGTTTAAGTGAGCTCATGCAATTTGATTAATAAGATGAAGGCTGCATTTTAAAGCAGCACAGCTTGATTTGCTATGCTAAGCATTAAAATGCGTTAAATTTTATATATTGGTATTTGAAGGGTTATTTTTTTTTGTTTTTTTGGTGAGTTTTTTAGCCAGATTAATCCAATGTTTCTCGAAGTAAAAAGTGGAAATATGTGCCAAAGCAAATGTTGCCGCCAGCAGCAGTGGGCGTTTTAGGTACTTCTCTAGCTTTTCCCCTTCACCTAACCATGTACCAATTAAACCACCATGAATTACATATAGCGCATAAGAAGTACTAGCAAGATAAAATAAAAAACGACCATTTAGCCATTTGCTATACCAACTTATTTGTACCACAGCTGGTTTATTTTCGCTGGTTTGATTCGTTAATGCATGCCCTGCGAATAAAGTTGAGCCTATTAACAATAACGCGATGTATGGCCTTAAATAATTGACAAAGCCACTGTCGGGATGCGCTGAAATAACTAATAAGGGAAATAAGTAAATAGGACTGAGCTTACTAATAAAATACTTTAAGGCAGCAGATTGATGATGGTAAACGAGCGCCAAAGTACAACCTGCTAAGATTTCATCTAAACGATAGTAAGTATTTATCGCCATATGAATATCGTTAATAAAGCGATAGCCAGTAACAGTTAAGCAAATGATTGGTAAAAGCACAAATGCATGCTTTTTAAACACTAGCACTAATAGTGCAACTAGCACATAAAATTGCATTTCTACGCACAAGCTCCAAAGATGGCCTGTATAGTTGGTAAACACCATGGACGGCCAATTTGCATAAAATAAAAAGTGCGGTAAATAAGTATTGCTAGCGGCTGAACCTGCTACCAGTGTAATGGCCATAAAAAGCCAAGCAAGTGGCACAATACGCAAAAATCGCCTAGTTAAAAAATGCACAATATTTTGATTGCGCAATAAGATGCTGGTAATTAAAAAGCCAGATAAGATAAAGAATATCGCCATTCCGCTAGAAGCGATGGCGCCATTAAGCTGCCATGCCTTTGGGCCAATTGGAAGAAGATGGCCTAATAGCACCAGTAAAATACTGATGCCACGCCAACCATCCAGAGTTTGATATCTTGTTTCCATGCCCTTTTGTAGACTTTTCTTTTGTTGATAGATAATTGTATCGTTATTGCAATGTTATCTGATGGCTGTTTAGTTAGCCAAAATCTTTTCTAAAAAAATTCGTCTAGTTTCATGCATATTTACATGGGTCTTTTGATTAACCGAAGCCAATCCATTAACCCCTAATAAAAAAACTTCATTGATGTTATTTGCTGCTTGATTAATAACTTGTGCAAGGCTGTTGGCTTTACCAGGTTTAAAATACAAAGTATTGCTGTCACTTGTAATGTCTAGTACACCCGTTGTTGCTGGAGCAATAACACCAAGTCCTTGGCTAAAAGCATCAAATATAATTCTTGGTTGTTCTTCTTTAAGGTTTGCAACAATGACCAAATGGTACGCTTGTAAGGCCGTAAAAAAATGATCGTCATACGGTATTGCCTCACAGAACTTAAGCTTTACTGTTGCGTGTAGCGTTTTGCAAGCGACTCTGCACAACCCTTCTAGCTTGCCCGTCCCCATTATCGTAATTTCAACAGGTGTTTCTAATTGCTTTAATATTACAATCGCATCTAATAAAAGTTGCACTCCTTTTTCATGCGTTAGTCTTGCAGGAAAAATAAGTTTAAGCGTATGTTGGTTGCAGCTAGCTGTGCGAGTATGTAAGCTAGTTTTTGATACAATTTTATTTTCATCAATCCAAGATGCGGGGTTAATTAAGGTGCGAGTCGCATCATTACCTAAAAAATATTGTCGATAGAAGGTTTGTGTAAAAATACGCGCATCCGCTTTTTTGAGCGCTGCGCCAAGTAAAATACGGTGCATGTGATGAGAGAGCCAATTACGAAAATTAACCTTATCACTTGACGAAAGCATCCAAAAACTAGACTCAATAACTACTATCCATTTAAATTGTGCAAAAAATCGAATAAACACCAAGTAAAATGTAGATGGAAAAGGCCAGCCCGCGCCGCCAGAATGGGCAACATCAGCTTGCTTAGCAGCTTTGAATGCACGCCAAAAATTAGGAAAGAAATGATAAAGAACCGAACCCAATCCAGCGCTTGGAGCTAGGGCATGGATATGGTTAACTCCAATGGAAGAAATATTTTCATAACCATCTGGCGCATTATCATTAATAACTGGGCAGCACAAACTAAGGTTTGGAATATAATTTAAATGCAAACGAATATCTTTTGCCCAAAGTGCGTCACAAAATATTTGGTTTAATTGATTGCGATATAGCGGTATTTCTATGAATATCGTATAGTTTAAATTAATCATTTCATGTAAATTATAGCAATAAGCATAAATATAAGCGTTTTTAATTCACTCCACGATTATCTAATAACCTCTTTCAACTGCTCCAAAATTGCGGGATTATCCAGCGTAGAAATATCCGAGGTAATTTCTTCGCCTTTTGCCAAGCTACGTAAAAGTCTGCGCATAATTTTGCCGCTGCGAGTTTTGGGTAGATTGTCTCCGAAGCGGATTTCATCAGGTTTGGCAATTGGTCCGATTTCTTTGCCAACCCAGTTGCGTAAGTTTTCGACAATTTTTTTGGCCTCTTCGCCTGTCGGCCGCGCACCCTTTAGCACCACATATGCCACTACTGATTCGCCTTTAATATCATGCGGTTTACCCACTACGGCGGCTTCTGCCACCAGTGGGTTAGAAACCAATGCAGATTCAATTTCCATGGTGCCTAGCCTATGCCCAGAAACGTTGAGTACATCGTCTATTCTGCCCATTATAGTGAAGTTGCCAGTAG
>JANNWI010000190.1:0-1926 GCA_031414715.1 Methylophilaceae bacterium
CTATGTTCATACGTATCCATATGGTCTTGGTCAATATTGGTGACCACCGCCATCACTGGCGTTAAATGTAAAAATGAAGCATCTGATTCGTCGGCTTCTGCCACAATCCATTCACCTGTACCAAGCCGCGCATTGGCACTGTCAGCTTCCAACTTGCCACCAATCACAAATGTCGGGTCCATGCCCGCTTCAGCCAAAATACTGGCGATGAGGCTAGTTGTTGTGGTCTTGCCATGCGTGCCAGCCACGGCAATGCCCTGCCTAAAGCGCATCAACTCTGCCAACATTAATGCACGCGGCACCACGGGGATGTTTTTAGCACGCGCAGCAATAATCTCAGGGTTTTGCTCGTTCACGGCGCTGGATACCACCACCACATCGGCTTCGTTTAAATGTTCAGCCGCGTGGCCTTGATAAATTTTGGCACCAAAATCCGTTAATCTTTGGGTGGTGGCATTTTTAGCCAAATCAGAGCCTGACACTTTAAAGTCTAAGTTCAGCAGCACTTCGGCAATGCCGCTCATACCGGCCCCGCCTATGCCAACGAAGTGAATATTTTTAACTTTATGTTTCATTGCGCCAACTCCATGCAAATTTTTGCCACACTTTGGGTTGCTTCTGGTTTAGCCAATTGCTTCGCTTTTATTGCCATCTCCAAACAAATTTCACGTGTTAATCCTTGTAAAATCTGTGTCGCTTTTTGTACGTTAAACTCACTTTGCTGTATCAATTTAGCCGCGCCTGCATCGCTTAAATATTTGGCATTGTAGGTTTGGTGATCATCCACTGCATGTGGAAATGGCACCAAAATGCTGGCTACACCAACACACGCCAACTCTGCCACTGTCAGTGCGCCTGCGCGGCAAATCACTACATCAGCCCAAGCATACATATCTGCTATATTATGAATAAATGCCTTTGTTTCGGCTGCTCTGGAAGCCGCATGATAATTGGCTTGCAGAGCAGCGATATGTTGTTCACCCGCCTGATGAATGACTTCAAATGTGTTTTCTGGCATCACTGCTAGCGCTTTTGGCAGTACATCATTTAGCGCTTGCGCGCCCAAGCTGCCGCCCACCACCAGCAATCTCAACTTACCAGTGCGCGTAGCGTATCTTTGTTGCGGTGCGGCTATTTGCGTAATTTCATAGCGCACTGGGTTACCCACTAATTGCGCTTTGCCCTTAGCAAGGTCTTTGGCAAATGCCGATGGAAATGCCACCAACACTTGATTAGCAAACACGCTCAAAACTTTATTAGTTAATCCCGCTACCGAATTTTGCTCGTGAATCACCAACGGCTTACCCAACATTTTTGCCATCAGCCCCCCTGGAAAAGCCGCAAAACCACCCATGCCCAGCACCACGTTTGGCTTGTGTTTTCGAATGGCAGAAATACTTTGTTTAAATGCGGTGGCTAATTTAATTGGCAGTAACAACCAGCCCACTACTCCTTTGCCGCGCACACCGCGCATGGTCATCATGGCTTTTTTATAATCTTTATCTGCTATTAATTTGTTTTCCATACCGTCCATCAAGCGGAGATAAGGCAAATAAACTGTTTAATTCATTCATAAATTATTTTGATTCAAAATTTTACATACTCATTATACTTTAATTTGAATTTTAATTTTTTTCCGGGCAGTAATAGCTTTAAAGTACCTAAAACTTATCAATCATACTTCTGAGCTACTTTTTTACTTACAAATTCCGAACGTACTTTTGTTATATTTGGGAAGTTATTAGTAATACAATATTGTTTTAATTCATCAAGATCTATAATTACATCTTCTACATGAAATTTTTTTGAGTAAAATTTTTTTACTTTTTTATATTCTTTAGACCAGGAAAACCAGGTTTTCTCCATTTCGTCTCTGTCGTCAGCAAGTTCCAGAAACTTTGACCATTCCTCTTCTTTATAATAAGC
>JANNWI010000191.1:0-3988 GCA_031414715.1 Methylophilaceae bacterium
GATCGCATCGATGGCATCATCTCTAGCCTGCCAATCGCCATTTTAATGATTTACGCTTATAACTTGTGGTGGTAACTGCTTTGCAAAATAACGACATGCAAAATATCACTATTTTAGGCAGCACGGGCACTATCGGTAAACAAACCTTAGACGTGATTGCGCGTCACCCAAAGCTTTACAAAGTTTATGCACTTGCTGCCAATAGCAATGTGAACGCGTTATTTGAACAATGTGTGCAATACAAACCTAGCTTTGCAGTGATGTTAAGTGAAAAAGCTGCACATGAGCTACGCAGCCAACTGATTGCTTATGGGAGCAAAACGCAAGTGCTGGCTGGCATCAATGGTTTGGAGCAAATCTCTAGCGACGAAAATGTACATACGGTAATGGCGGCGATTGTCGGTGCGGCAGGTTTAAAGCCCGCTATGGCTGCTGCGCACGCAGGCAAACGCATTTTGCTAGCCAATAAAGAAACGCTAGTGATGGCGGGTAGTTTGTTTATGCAAGCAGTGAAGCAGGGCGGTGCAACATTGTTGCCAATTGATAGCGAGCATAATGCTATCTTTCAAGTGATGCCGCTAGGAAGAGCATGCCTATTGGCTTCCAGCGATGCTCAAAATCAGGGTATTGATAATCAAGGCATTAAAAAGATTATTTTAACGGCCTCTGGTGGGCCATTTAGAAACTATACGCAAGCACAGTTAGAAAATGTAACGCCTGAACTGGCTCTTAAACACCCAAACTGGGTGATGGGCGCGAAAATCACTATTGATTCTTCAACCTTGATGAATAAAGGGCTGGAGGTGATTGAAGCACATTGGTTGTTCAATGCAAAACCGAGTGAAATTGAAGTCGTAGTGCATCCGCAAAGCATTATTCATTCGATGGTGGAATATGTGGATGGCAGTATTTTGGCGCAGCTGGGCAACCCCGATATGCGTACGCCAATTGCTTATGCGCTGGCTTTTCCTGCGCGCATTGATTCTGGCGTGCCATCACTTAATTTGCTAGAAATTGCCAAGTTAACATTTGAAGCGCCAGATACTCAGCGTTTCCCTTGCTTGCAGTTAGCTTACGATTCACTTGAGCTTGGTGGCACTGCGTCTACCATCCTCAATGCCGTTAACGAAGTGGCAGTAGCGGCGTTTTTGAGTAAAAAAATTCACTTTTTAGACATTGCTGAATTGATTGCAAATGCACTAAATCATATTCCTGCTCAACCCGTGTCTTCTTTAGAGCAATTGATTGAGGCGGATGAAAGCGCAAGACGCTTTGCAGAAGCTAACATTGCAAAAAATAACACTAGATTAGCGGTAACCGCATGATGACTTTGCTTGCATTCGTCGTCACTATTGGCCTATTGGTCACCATTCACGAATATGGCCATTTTCAAGTGGCGCGCTGGTGCGGTGTTAAAGTGCTTAGGTTTTCGATTGGTTTTGGTAAACCTTTTTTTACAAAAACGTTTGGAAAAGACAAAACTGAATTTGTATTAGCAGCAATTCCGCTTGGCGGCTTTGTCAAGATGCTCGACGAGCGTGAATTGAAGGCAGAGCAAGAAGCCAACCCAGAACTACCAAAAGAGCATTATTCTGAAGTTGAGTTGCAGCGCGCGTTTAATCGACAAAGTGTTTGGAAGCGAATTGCGATTGTGTCTGCGGGGCCAATTGCTAATTTGCTGCTAGCTATCTTATTGTACTGGCTATTATTTATGCTGGGTGTCACGGGTGCGCGGCCAATTATAGGTGAGGTAGCCAAAGACAGCCTGGCTGCGCAAGCCAGTTTTACTTCTGGCGAAGTTATCCAAAAAATAAATGGTGAACCAGTTAAATCTTGGCAGGACGCGCGCTGGATATTGCTTGAGGAGTCATTAGAAAATGGCGTGGTTGAAGTAGAAACAATTAATCAAAATAAAGAGTTGTTTAACCATACTTTAAACTTTGCTGGCACGAATCAAGACAGTGAGATAGATGTGCTTAAAAAAATGGGGCTTCAAGAGTATCAGCCTGTTATTGCTGCTGTGATAGGCGAGATTTTGCCAAACAGCGCCGCAGAAAAAGCGGGCTTTATGGCGGATGATAGAGTGTTAAGTATTGATGGCGTGACTATCAATAACTGGCAACAGGTGGTGAATATAATCAAAAGCAGTTCTAACAAAAAACTCTGGTTTGAAATTGAGCGTGCGCAAAAAATATTGCGTATTACCGCAACACCTGAAAAAGTTGAAGAAAATAGCGAAAGCATTGGCCGCATGGGTGCTACAGTGAAGATGGATAAAAAAGAATTGGACAAGCTACTGGTAGAGTTTAACTATTCGCCACTGATGAGCTTACAAAAAGCAGTGAATAAAACTTGGGATACCTCTATTTTTAGTTTAAAAATGCTCGGAAAAATGCTGATGGGGCAAGTGTCATTAAAAAGCATTAGCGGCCCAGTCACCATTGCCGATTATGCGGGAAAAAGCGCTAACATGGGCTTAAAAACGTTTTTAAGCTTTTTGGCTTTAGTCAGTATTAGTATTGGCGTGCTTAACCTTTTGCCGATACCAGTGTTAGATGGTGGCCATTTGATGTATTATGTGATTGAAATTTTTAAAGGGTCGCCAGTATCTGAAAGCATGATGCTGGGTGGGCAAAAAATAGGTTTTGCCGTACTTGGTTTGTTGATGACGTTGGCGATATTCAACGACTTCAACAGACTGTTTAGTTAATTTTGTATAAGCATAGGCTCATCATTTGTTTACAGTGAATCCATTATTTAAAACGCGGCACATTCCAGCCCTAATCTTTGTGCTTTTTAGCCAGCAAGCGCTGGCTTTAGAGCCATTTGTGATTAAAGATATTCGCGTGGAAGGTTTGCAACGTACCGAAGCGGGTACCGTCTTCACTTACCTGCCTGTGCAAGCTGGCGACGTAATGAGCGATGAAAAGGCCACACAGGCGATTAAATCACTTTACAACACTGGCTTTTTTAAAGATGTGCGCATTGAAGCCGACGGCGATGTGCTAGTGATAACAGTGCAAGAGCGTTCCGCCATTGCTAAAATCGATTTTAGCGGCAATAAATCATTTCCATCAGATAAAATGACTGAAGGCCTTAAGCAAATCGGCATTTCTGAAGGCTTAATTTTTGATAAATCCCAACTCGACCGTGCCGAGCAAGAGATTAAGCGCCAATATTTAGCGCAAGGTAAATATGGTGCCACTGTAAAAACAGTCGTGTCACCACTAGAACGTAACCGAGTAGCTGTTAAATTTGAGATTGAAGAAGGTGTTGTTGCCAAAATCCGTGATATTAATATTGTCGGTAACAACGTGTTTACCACCGATGATTTGCGCGCCGAGTTTTTGCTAACCACCCCCAATTGGATGAGTTGGTGGAACAAAGACGACCAATACTCAAAACAAAAATTGACGGCTGATTTAGAAACGCTCAAATCTTTTTACATGAATCAAGGCTATTTAGAGTTTTCAATCGATTCCACGCAAGTGTCTATTTCGCCAGATAAGCAAGATATTTACATTACAGTGAACGTGACTGAGGGCGAAAAATATACCATTAGTGATGTAAAACTGGCTGGAGAACTTCAGTTGCCAGAAGATCAGCTAAAGCCTTTGGTTAAAATTAACAAAGGTGACACCTTTAACCGTCAGCTAGTGACTGAGACTAGCAAAGCCATCAGCGACAGGTTAGGTAATGAAGGTTATGCATTTTCAAATGTAAACGCCATTCCCGAAATTAATAAGCAAGACCACACGGCCGCGTTTACCTTTTTTGTCGATCCTGGCAAGCGTGTTTACGTGCGCCGTATTAACCTCACAGGCAATACCCGGACCCGAGACTCTGTGCTGCGTCGCGAAATGCGCCAGTTAGAATCTGCGTGGTACGCTGGTGACAAGATAGCACGGTCTAAAGAGCGCTTAAATAGGTTGCAGTATTTCGATACGGTCGATGTGGAAACACCTGCAGTAGCTGGAACAACTGATCA
>JANNWI010000192.1:0-3202 GCA_031414715.1 Methylophilaceae bacterium
CTTTCTTCTGGGAAAAAATCGATTTCCGAGTCGTTTTTTAATGCAAATTGTGATGACATTAACCGCTGGTTTTGTTTAGAATTATTCGTTACTGTTAACTTGCAATACAACGTAGTTTTCTCCTCATCACATACAAATTCGTAGCTGTCTATTGTTATTGCAATACTATCAATCGTGAATTTTTGCCCTAGTTTTTTGTTGACAAAAGCAGAGGCAACAAATTGGTCAAAATTTCGCCCTTCATCACGCCAACGTGGTCTTAAATCTAGCGTCCAATTCCAATCTTCTGCAGGTAAATTACCCAGCAAACTTAAATTAAGCCAATAGCGGCCATCTTCTTCTATTTCTGCGTGTGCCGTAGAAGCCAATAGCAGAGCGGTTACCAGGGCAATGATTTTTACTCGTTTTAGCATATTATTTTTTTAATATATTCTAGTTAACTATTTAAGGCTCGAATTGTAGCGCACAACACATCAGCTTTTTAATAGTTAATTCTTATAAGCTTATATAATAATTACCAACAAAAAAACCCGCCTAAGCGGGTTTTTTTGAATACTAGTTTTATTTGAATATTAGTTTTAAAAGTTATACTGCACTTGCATACGTATTGCGTCTGCATCAAAAGATTGATAGTCAACAGTTCCTGCACGGTTACCTGTTACAAGATTATTACGGTTCATGTGGTGGTATTCGGCCAGCAATTCAACTTCTGGTGCCAGTTGCCACTCTACGCCCCATTCCCAATCGTTTACATGATTTTGTGGTGCGTTGGTTTCGGCTTTATTAAAGCCATCAAAATATTGCCAACGTACAAAGGGCAACACTGTACCGCTTGTACCCAAAAAGTTAACGTTATCAAACTTGTACATCGCTTGCAAATAACCACCTTGCAGGCTTTCTTGTTTTATCACACCAGTAGCTGCATCCAAGCCTGGCGTTTTACCCCAGTTCCATTCACCAGTTAAACCAAATGGTTGTGGATACATCATAAAGCTTATCGCCGCACGTTCATCTTTAAAGCCATTGCGATATTTACCATTGTTTCCACCTTCTATGCCAGGTGTTAACGCAGCTCCAACACCAGCTAGTCTTCTACGATATGTACCTGTTGTCGGCACATAATCGCCAGTATAGCCTTGAATACCCACTTCGTAAATTTGACCAGACTCTGTTTTCCATGGGTAAGTGGCACGTGCAACAAAGTGATAGTTGTCATTTGCATCTGCGCGGTTTGCGCCTTGCCCGTTGTAAAAACCAGCCGCTAACATACCGTAATTACCCGAGTGTTTTAAACCACCATCTTGAATTTCTTTAAACAAAGCTTGCACAGATTCAGGCGTATAGTAGTAAAAAGCACCTGTATCACGCTCATCTCGCACAGCACTGTTAAGCGCATCAACCCGATCTAACGGTAAGCGGTTTGATGATGACTGCATGTTTTCAAAGCCGTACGGCACTTTAGATTGACCGACACGAATACGATGCACTTTTGTTTTATCAATATTAATATCACCATAAGCGTCACGCAACTGTGCAATGTTACCAGTTGTACCAGCAGCACTGGCAAAATCTGGTTGAATGTAATAACTTAAATGATCACCATAATCACCAAACACAATAATACGCGCCCGACGGATTAAAAAGTTTTTGTCAGGGTTAATTGATCTATCTGTACCAACAGAGCGATCTGCCCATAAATCGACAGGATTTGCCGCGTTATCACCATCATCACCAATCATTGCAGTGGTTCGGTTTTGTACATAACCCCGAATATTCACATGACTAGTCCAATTTTTCTTTTCTTTCTTTTTTTGACCTTCAATCTCGCTGTCATGACCTTTGGTTAGAAGTGCGCCTTCTTCTTCAGTCAAAATGCCTTTTGCCATTAACGCATTGACAATATCATTGGTTGAATCTGCATGTGCTGAGCCAAATCCCAGTACTAATGCACTTGACAGCGACGCTGCCACTAATTTATTTAGTTTAAAATTCATTTTACAGTCCCTGATTAACACGTTTATATAAAATTTTTCGACAAACGAATTTTGAGACTTTAATGTGACAATTAGATGACAAAGAACTATTTAAGGTACTAGTTACATACCAGTTGATGTTATTAGCGTTGTAAATTTGCGACAATAAAAAACCGCTTGCTGATAAAAGCAAACGGCTTTGTTATCCACTTATACTTACTGTGTTATTTGTGACTGCATGTCTTCTAAACTGATATGGCGCACATCTTTGCCTTGCACCATATACACAACATTTTCAGAGATATTTTTTGCGTGATCGCCAATACGCTCTACCGCTTTGGCAATAAACAGCACCTCTAGCGACACAGAAATGGTGCGTGGGTCTTCCAGCATAAAGGTAATCAATTGGCGAATAGCCGCTTGATATTGCTCATCCACTTCTTCATCCATGTGGGCAATTTCAATTACTTTGTTGGCGTCAGAGCGCGCAAACGCATCTAGAGCCATATGCAACATGTCTTTTGCAGTATTTGCCATGGCTTTAATTTCTACAAAACGCGGTGTTAATTTACGTTCTGCCTCGCTTGATTTAAGCGCATAGCGCGCAATTTTTGCGGCTTCATCACCAATACGCTCCAAATCAGTAATGCTTTTCACCATCATCAATACCATGCGTAAATCGCTTGCTGCAGGCTGGCGACGCGCAATAATATGGCTGCAATCTTCATCTATTTGCACTTCAAGCGCATTAACTTGGGCGTCTTTTTTAATCACACTTTTTGCAAGTGTTGCGTTGCTTTTAGTCAACGATTCCATGGCATCTACCATTTGCTGCTCTACCAAGCTGCCCATTTCAAGCACTTTTGCGCGTACCGCTTCTAAATCGGCGTCGTATTGTTTAGATATATGTTCAGATTGCATGATTAAATCCTCTTGTAATTATTATTACTGTAACGAAATACGATTGACTAAACTTAAATTAACCAAATTTAATTTTAACCAAATTTGCCAGTAATGTAGTCTTCAGTTTCTTTGCGCGATGGGCGAGTAAAAATAGTATTGGTGTCGTCGTATTCCATCAGTTCGCCCAAATACATATACGCCGTATAATCTGAAACGCGCGCCGCTTGTTGCATGTTGTGGGTTACCACCAATATGGTCAGCTTTTGTTTCAGCTCTGACATTAGCTCTTCAATATTTGCGGTAGCAATTGGATCTAGCGCTGATGT
>JANNWI010000193.1:0-4638 GCA_031414715.1 Methylophilaceae bacterium
TAAATATC
Organism: Methylophilaceae bacterium; assembly: GCA_031414715.1. GTDB lineage: Bacteria > Pseudomonadota > Gammaproteobacteria > Burkholderiales > Methylophilaceae > Methylotenera_A. The sequence continues at coordinate 9 of JANNWI010000193.1, forward strand.
GCTCCAAGGCCCTAATTGTTTACGTTCGAAATACTGCTCTGGCGGCGCAAAGCCTGGGGTGTAGCTGGGCGATAGTTTAGATTGTGTTTGCGTGAGCGTCTGCCTAGCTGATCCAAAATCTAATAACACGGGCGAGCCATCTAGCCGAATATAAATATTGGCAGGCTTAATATCTAAGTGCAGCAATTTTTGCGTATGTACTTCGCGCAGACCGTTTAACAGCTCGCTAAATACGCGACGTACAAATTTTTCGTTAACAGGCTCTGGTTGCGACAGTATGTAATCTTGCAGTGATTTACCGCGCTCATATTGCATGACCATATAAACCGTGTTGTTTTCTCTAAAAAAATTGGTGACACGTACGATGTTTTTGTGGTCAATTTTGGCTAATGCCAAGCCTTCCTCAAAAAAACATTTTAGGCCATGTTTAAAGGTGGCTGCATCGTCATCTGTACCCAATAATACTGTTGCACCTTCTTCGCGCAACGCTAGGCCGGTGGGCATATATTCTTTAATGGCCACGGTATTTTTATTCATATCTTGGGCAAGATACACAAAGCTAAAGCCACCCGTACTCAAGACTTTGGTGATAATGTAATCTTGTAGCATGTAGCCTATTGGTAATGTTTGATTTTTGCTTGTTGCCATTAATTTCTTTTAAATTTGCAATTATTGTATTTTATTCAGATTATTCTCTCATAAAAATCCAATTAAATCATAGCTATTTGATACAATTATGAACAATTACATTAAGAAAGTTGGCTATGGTACTTAGTATGACAGGCTATGCGTCGCAAGAATACAACACGACTAGTGGTATTTTATTGCTTGAGCTACGCTCGGTAAATCATCGATACCTTGAGTTGTTGATTAAACCTGACGACAATGTGCGCAATTTTGAATCTATTATGCGTGAGCAGATTCAAGCAAAACTAGGTCGCGGCAAGGTGGATTGTCGTATAAGCCTAGTGCGTAGTCTTGCTCTGCAAGCCGCACCAGTGCTTAACCACAGCGTACTACAGCAAATTGCTGAAAGTGCAAAAACTGCAGCACAATACTTTCCGCATACACAGCCTGTGAATATGTTGGACATTTTGCGTATGCCTGGCGTGCTGCAAACAGAGCCACTAGATACCGATACGCTAGAACATGACTTAAAAACAGCGTTAAATACCACTTTAGATGATTTGATTGCCGCTAAAGCACGCGAAGGTGAAAAATTAAAAGTGATTATTTTGGACAGGCTTGCACAAATTCAAGTTTTAGCTGCAAAAGTAAAGCCTATGATGCCGGCGCTGGTAAAGCAATATCAGCTAAAACTCAGTAAAAAATTGGCCGAAGCGCATGCCAGCAATGATGATGAACGCATTCGCCAAGAAATGGTTATATTTGTACAACGCATTGATGTGGATGAAGAATTATCTCGTCTTGATTCACATATTTCGGAAGTTAAACGTATTTTGGACGACAAGGCTGCCGCTGGTAAGCGCTTAGATTTTTTAATGCAAGAGATGAATCGCGAAGCCAATACGCTGGGCTCGAAATCGGTGGCGATTGAAACTAGCCAAATCTCGATGGAGCTGAAAGTGCTGATTGAGCAAATGCGCGAGCAAATTCAAAATATCGAGTAAAATAGTGGTATGAGTGCAAACACATATTTGGGCAATTTATTTATTATTACTGCCGCCTCAGGCGCGGGTAAAACCAGCTTGGTGAGCCAATTGTTAGAAAAAGACAATCAAGTTAGGCTTTCTGTTTCGCACACCACGCGCCAATCACGCGCTGGCGAACAAGATGGCACACATTATCATTTTGTAAACGATGCGCAATTTCTAGAAATTTTATCTGCAGGTGGTTTTTTAGAAAGCGCTGATGTGCATGGCGCTAAATATGGCACCTCGCAAAGCAGCGTAGATATTGGGTTGCAGGCTGGTTATGATATGGTTTTAGAAATTGATTGGCAAGGTGCGGCGCAAGTGCGCAATATTTATCCGCAAAGTATCAGCATTTTTATCTTGCCGCCCTCATTAGAAGCCTTGGAGCAACGTTTAAATAATCGTGGTCAAGATAGTGCAGATGTCATTGCCAAGCGGCTTGCGGCGGCGCGCGAAGAAATGCGTCATGTGGTGGAGTTCGACTATGTTACAATCAACGATAATTTCGATATTGCACTGCAAGATTTATTGGCAATTATCCGCGCTAGCCGTTTAAAATCGCAAACACAATTACAGCGCAACGCGGCGCTTATTCAAACACTCACGTAAAGATTGACTCTTGTTTTTTAGATTCACCAAAAAAGGATAGCAAAATGGCTCGTATAACAGTAGATGATTGTTTAGATAAAATCCCTAATCGGTTTCAATTAACGTTAGTGGCAGCTTATCGTGCGCGCCAGCTGGCTAATGGCTCAGATCCATTTGTGCACAGCCCAGGCCAAAAAGATAAGCCAACCGTGCTTGCTTTGCGCGAGATTGCTGCAGGTAAAGTGGGCATAGAGATTTTAAATCGCGTGCATCCTTAAGTTTTTAGTATGCAGCTGCAATGTCTAAAACAGGATCACAACTAAGTCATCATCCGCATACCATCGACACATTTCAAGCTGCCGAGCCACCTTTGTTGCCGGCAGATCTTGAAACCTCACAGTTAACACTTCTACTAAAAGAATATTTTACCCAAGCTGACATAGAGCAGGTTTGGGCTGCTTATCGCTACGCAGCATTTGCGCACCAAGGTCAAATCCGCAGGTCGGGCGAGCCTTATATTTCTCACCCAGTCGCAGTGGCATGTATTTTGGCCAAACTACATTTAGATTTACCCACGCTACTAGCCGCACTGTTGCACGATGTAGTAGAAGACACTGGTGTGCCGATAAGCGAAATTGGCGATAAATTTGGTAAACAAGTGGCCGATTTGGTAGAAGGCCTGACCAAATTAGATAAAATTGAGTTTCAAAGTGCTGCTGCGGCGCAAGCTGAGAATTTTCGAAAAATGTTATTGGCCATGAGCCAAGACGTGCGGGTGATTTTAGTCAAGTTAGCGGATAGATTGCACAATATGCAAACGCTAGAGGCGATGAAACCAGAAAAGCAAAAGCGTATTTCGCAAGAAACTTTAGAAATTTATGCACCGATTGCTAATCGTTTAGGCCTCAATTTAATTTATCAAGAGTTAGAAGATTTAAGCTTTAAATATTTGCATCCTATGCGCCACCGCGTGATTGCCAAAGCAATCAAGGTAGCGCGCGGCAATCGTAAAGAGGTGATTAGCAAAATTCTAGAGTCTATTCAAAAAGCCTTAGCCACTGCGCATATCGATGCCGACGTAAAAGGCCGCGAGAAGCATTTATATAGTGTTTATAAAAAAATGGCCAATAAAGCGACTGCTTTAGGACAAATTCATGATATTTACGGTTTTAGAATTTTAGTTAAAGATGCGCCCACTAGTTATTTAACGCTGGGCACCTTACATGCGCTTTACAAACCTATTCCTGGCAAATTCAAAGATTATATTGCTATTCCTAAAGCGAATGGCTATCAATCACTGCACACCACTTTATTTGGGCCATACGGCACGCCGATAGAAGTGCAGATACGTAGTGAAGAAATGCACAAAATTGCCAACGCCGGTGTGGCAGCGCACTGGCGTTATAAAACCACAGATGCCAGCCTAACTGCTTTACAGCAGCAAACCCACCAATGGTTACAGCGTTTACTAGAGATTCAAACTGAAAGCGACGACAGCTACGAATTTTTAGAGAATTTTAAAGTCGATTTATTTCCCGATGAGGTGTATGTGTTTACGCCAAAGGGCAATATACTCGCGCTTCCCAAAGGTTCTACCGCAGTTGATTTTGCTTATGCAGTACACACCGATGTGGGTAATAGCTGCGTGGCAGTTAAAATTAATAACGAGTTAGCGCCGTTGCGTAGCGAGATGCATAATGGGGATAGTGTGGAAATTATTACTGCGCCCTTAGCGAAACCAAACCCAGCTTGGCTTAACTATGTGGTGACAGGCAAAGCACGTTCACATATTCGACATTATCTAAAAACCTTACAGGCAGCAGAATCTGCACATCTAGGAGAGCGTATGCTCAACTTGGCTTTGCGTGCATTGCATGTAGAGCCAAGTGCAGTCACTGACAAACAATGGCAAAAAGTTATTAGTGATTACGGCGCAAAAGAAAAAACAGAAATTTTGGCCGATATTGGTTTAGGTAAACGCGTTAGTTTGATGGTTGCGCACCAATTAACTGCTGGTCAGCCAGATTTACATGGCGTAGAAAAACCAAAAAATAGTAAGGTGTTAGATAGCATTACCATTAGGGGTAGCGAGGGCATGGCTGTACAGTTTGCGCAATGTTGCAGACCAATTCCAGGCGACCCTATTTTAGGCTTTATTAACAAAGATAAAGGCTTGATTATTCACACCCACGATTGCCCAACTACGCGTAAATTTAAGTTAGACCCAGATAAATGGCTAGATGTCGCATGGGATTCAGACGACAAAAAACTGTTTAAAGTAAATGTGCGCGTAGTGGTAGTAAACGAGCGTGGCATGCTGGCCAAGCTAGCTACAGGCATTTCAGATGTTGGTTCGAATATTGACAATGTCAATATTGAAGAACCAG
>JANNWI010000194.1:0-4330 GCA_031414715.1 Methylophilaceae bacterium
ATAAAACGGTTACACGCGCTTATTGCGCAGCAACTGGTCACGCCCAATAACAAACTGGTGGCAGTGGGTGAGATTGGCCTCGATTTTTTTGTGACGCAGCAAAATCGCGAAACGCAGGAATATTTTTTTGCTGAACAGTTAAAAATCGCCAAAGAATTTAATTTGCCTGTTATTTTGCATGTACGCCGCGCAGTAGATGATGTGCTGAAGTATTTGCGCAAATATAAAATCACAGGTGGCATTGCGCATGCGTTTAATGGCAGCCCGCAACAAGCGGAAGAGTTGATTAAGTTAGGCTTTAAGTTAGGTTTTGGCGGTGCGATGACTTATCCGCGCGCACTCAAAATTCGCGAATTCGCTAAAAACTTGCCAATTGAGAGCATTGTTTTAGAGACAGATGCGCCAGATATTCCGCCAGAATGGCTTGGCACAAAAGGCAGAAATAGCCCAAAAGAATTATTAAAAATTGCAGAATGTTTAGCTGATTTAAGGCGCATGTCTGTGTCGCAAATCATTGAAATTACAGGCAAAAATTCTATAGAAATTTTACCAAAATTAGTAGGTTTATGCACACCACTTGAAGTGTTACATTAACAACTGTAAAAAACCTTGTAAAACCAATGACATGCTGTAAGCTATTGATTTATATAGATTAAAAAGTAGATTAAAAAATGAACTTTTAGAAAAAAGCCTTTAAAATTGGTACGTTACGCTTTTAAGACACAGTAATCCACAAAGTTATCCACAGATTTTGTGGATGGAAAAGCGTAAAAAATAGAAGCTGAAAAAATGCAAGCATTTTAATTAAAATTATTTATACTCTTTTTTGAATAATTGGCATGAAAATTACAACTAACATGGATATGAAAACTGTAAAACAGGCATGAAAGTTGCCAACCAATATTACCGCACCATTTGGCCAGACCCGCGCTGTAAGTTTGTGCAGATTATCGACCAAACCAAGTTGCCGTTCGCGTTTGAAATCGCGCGCATCGAAAGTGTCGAGCAAATGGTGACGGCAATTAAAACCATGCAAGTGCGTGGCGCGCCGCTTATTGGTGTTGCAGCAGCATATGGCATGGCGCTCGCGATGCTGGATGACGATTCTGATACTAATTTACAGCAGGCTGCAAAGCTTTTAAAAGCGAGCCGCCCAACTGCGATTAATTTAGCATGGGCTGTAGATCGCATGCTTATTGCCTTGCAGGGCATGCCAAATTTACGAAATTTAGGTGCTTGGCGCGAGGCAGCCAATATTGCTGAGGAAGATGTGGCACAGAATCAGGCGATTGGACAGCATGGTTTAAAATTAATACAAAAGCAAATTGAATTGCAGAGGCGAATGCAGGACAAGGCACACGGCGCGCAGCAACGAGATAGTACGAGGTTGTACAGCGAGGCGGCGAGCACCGCGCAACGCAGTCCTGCGTCGGCTATGCAATTCAATATTTTGACGCATTGCAATGCAGGCTGGCTGGCAACCGTGGATTTCGGCACCGCGCTGGCGCCAATTTACGCCGCACACGATGAGGGCTTGAACGTGCATGTGTGGGTGGACGAAACGCGCCCGCACAACCAAGGCGCATTTTTAACGGCGTGGGAGCTAGCGCAACACGGCGTGCCGCATACCGTGATTACTGACAATGCTGGTGGTCATTTAATGCAACAAGACCATTTAAATAAAAACCATGTAGATATGGTGATTGTGGGTGCAGACCGTGTTACCGCAAATGGCGATGTGTGCAATAAAATTGGTACCTATTTAAAGGCGCTGGCGGCGCATGATAACAACATCCCCTTTTACGCCGCCGTACCAACACCTACGATTGATTGGACTTTAAATAGCGGCAAAGATATTGAAATTGAAGAACGTAATAGCGATGAAGTCGCTTATATTTGTGGCTTGGCGGTAGATGGCAGTGTGCAAAATGTGCGCATAATGCCTTTAGAATCAAACGCGGCTAATCCTGCGTTTGATGTCACGCCTGCAAGATTAGTGACAGGCATCATCACAGAAAAAGGCGTTTTTGCACCGAGTAATTTAGCTCTATGTAGGAGCGATTTTTAAATCGCGAAATAATCATGGTTCGCGCAATAAATTGCGCTCCTACAGTGAGGTAGATATATGCAAAATGAATTACTAAAAACCGCACAAAAACTAGCCGAGTTTGGCTTAAACAAAGGCACTGCAGGCAATTGCAGCGTGCGTTTTGAAGACGGCTTTCTCGTCACGCCTTCGGGCATGGCGGTTGATGAAATGACGCCAAACAGCATGGTGCACATGCAATTTGATGGCAGCTTTGAACAAGGCAAAAAACCTTCATCAGAATGGCGCTTTCATCGTGATATTTTAGCTGTTCGCCCAGAAATCAATGCCATTGTGCATACCCACAGCATGTTCGCCACTACCTTGGCTTGCTTGCACAAAGATATTCCGCCGTTTCACTACATGATAGCCGTTGTAGGTGGCGACACCATTCGTTGTGCGCCTTATGCCTTATTTGGCTCGCAAGCCTTGTCAGATAACGCGCTCAACGCCTTGCAAGACCGCAAAGCCTGCTTGCTGGCCAATCACGGCATGATAGCGATAGGACGCGATTTGGAGGATGCGTTGGCGGTGACGGTAGAAGTAGAAAACCTATGTGAGCAATATTGGCGTATTTTGCAGCTAGACCCAAACCCGCCATTGTTGAGTGAAGCTGAAATGCGCGAAGTGTTTCAGCAGTTTAAGGGGTATGGGAAATGGGCGATTTAGGTGCTAATCAAGCTCATCCAAAAATGGATGTAAATTATTTAAGTAAAAATATTCTTTAGCTAATTTACTTGAAGGCAATGGAAATGCTCCTTTTCCGCGTCCTGAATTCATTGCAGAAATTTTTGCAATTAAATCAACATACTCTAAAATTAAATGATAGGGCGGTTGCGGCCCGTTAGGTAGTGGAGAAAAATTGGCTATAAAAGGTACGTACGATACTTGCATTCCTTCGGTTACAACAAAGTCAGGGTAGCGCAGACGCTGAAATTTTTGCAGCTCGGCGATATACCAATCATGCGCATCATAACTAGAATCCGTATAAACTTCTTTAAAGCATTTCCATAAATTAGTTAGATTATGGCCTTTATTTTTAAGTTGTTCTAAAGACATTGTCTTAACCAATACGCACTTTAGGTACATTTCAATAGCATGATGTAGTAAGTTTCCAGCAATAGGAATGCAAAGAGAAAGTGCCGCGAAGCGACCAGAAACGTGATATTGAATTGCAAGGATACAAAACTCGAATTGTGCCGCTAATTGACTTTCAGAAGGCGTATTCATATAGTTAATGCGAAACATCCTCCACATGCAAGCCCGTATTTTGGCGTACATACAGTTCTTCCCATAAGTCTTCTGCGCGTTTATCGCGCGTGAGTAGCGAGAATAAAATCACCATTAAAAAACCCAGTGGAATTGAAATAATACCTGGGTTTTTAAGCCGAAATAGCGGTTTCTCAAGCCCCAAAATGCTCGTTGTTTGTCCTGCAAATTTGTCAATATCTTCTTTGGCTTTATTAATTTGTTTGGTTTTTTTAGCAATGCTCTCTAATGCAAAATGTTCTGGCGTAGAAATACTGCCTTCTTTTAGTGCATTCTGAACTTGAGCAATTTCATCAGACAAACTCACTACAGCTGCTGTTTCTGGTTTGGCAGGCTCTGCTTTTTGGCAGAAGGTAAAGAATTCGCAAATAATGCCTTCACTGGCTTTTGCCGGCATGGCGGGTTTGTAAGGCGCGCCTTCCAGTACTATTTTGGCATCGGTAACCATTTTTTGTGGGTAGGTCATATTGGGCGAAACCAGCACCAATAAAATCGCGCTGCCTGCGCCAATCAACATGCCCATCACCACGCCGGTGGTGTTGCATTTTTTCCAATACAGGGTGAGAAAAATGGCAGGTAAATTGCTGCTTGCCGCCACCGCAAACGCCATGCCGACTAAGTGCGCGACATTTTGGCCTTTGGCGAGTATGCCAATTAAAATAGCGATAATGCCCACGCAAACAGAGGCAATCTTTGCTGCTTTCATTTGTTGCGCTTGACTGGCGTTGCCATCTTTAATCACGTTTACGTATAAGTCGTGTGCAATGGCCGAAGCCGAAGCCAGCACTAAACCCGCCACAACGGCGACAATGGTGGCAAAGGCGACTGCGGCCACAAATGCCAGCATAAAGTTGCCTAGTAAAGAACTCTCGCCACCGCCCAAATATTGCGCTAGCAAAGGCGCAGCCATATTGCCGCCCTTATCAATGCCACCAATGGTTTCCGGGCCTACGTGTATTGCCGCGCCAAAGCCCA
>JANNWI010000195.1:0-1646 GCA_031414715.1 Methylophilaceae bacterium
TCAATTAAATAGCTAATTTTTTGCGTTATGACGCGTGTTTTGCCGCTGCCTGCGCCTGCCAATACTAACAACGGACCATCTAGATATTTGACTGCTTCGCGTTGGGGCTGATTAAGTTGACTTAAGTTTAGGCTATCTAACATGCGTTGAATTGATTAATTGGTTGATGTACCACAAAATATTGTGGTGAAAGGTTGCTGGCTATAGGGCTGGCATACTGTTTATAGTATGATTGTATCTGCTTAATACGTGTACACAGCTAACTTAACGCAATATATAACAAAAAATATAAGTTATTCATATAAGCCATGCTTAATTAACCATGATTAAATTTGATTTAAAAACCATCATTTTTATGTCGATGTTGCTTACTTTTATGCTGAGCATGTTATTGGCGATTACTCGTAAACATCACAAAGAAGTGCACGGGCCAGGTTATTGGGCAGTGGGCAACTTAATCATCGGCTTGGGTATGGTGTTGGTGCTTATTCAGTTAGATGCCGCGAAGCTGGTGTTTCTACCAGGCATGGCCTTAATTGGCGCGGGTTTGGGCTTATATGCAAATGGTATACAAGCATTTAACAGCCAAACGCCCAATCACCGTATTCCCATTATCATTTTTGCACTGCTGGCAGTGGTGGATATCTACTTTGTATTGGTCAATCATAATATTCGTGTGGCTGTTATCTTAGCGGCATTTATTTTTGCAGCCGTTTATGTATATTGCGCGCGACTCACTTTTAAACGAGAAGAAGGCATTCTAGGTAATTTTCTTTGGATTGCATCTGGCCTATATTTGTTGATGGCAGTGCTGATGCTAGGACGTGCGGTTTATGCCTCACAGGTGGGTATTGAGGTATTCGATACCTTTCCAGATTGGCCTGTCAATGCTTACACCTTTATGCTGGGTGCGGTGGCGCAGTTTTTTATCTCTAGCCTTTTTGTGCTAATGCTAAGCTATAAACTTAACCGTAATTTAGAATCTATCGCCACCATTGATAGCCTAACTGGCGTGCTGAACAGGCGTGGCTTGGAAGATGCATCGATCAAAATGCAAGATATTTGCAAGCGCATTAATTTGAGTATGGCGGTACTATTGATTGATATTGATTATTTTAAAAAAGTAAACGACACCTACGGCCATTTGGTAGGAGATGATGTGCTGCGACATATTGCCAGAACCATTAGCGGTATTTTACGTTCCAGCGATGTCGTTGGCCGCTACGGTGGTGAAGAGTTTTGTGCTTTTTTACCGAATACCATCGAAAGTGATGCACTTGGCCTGGCTGAGCGCATTCGAGCTGGTATTGAGGCTGCGCCGATTAAACTAAGCCCAAATGTTACCTTAACAACGACAGTTAGCATTGGTGTGGCCGACTCTGTACGAGCAGGCTACGATTTTAAAGGCTTGCTGACTACCGCCGATAGCGCCATGTATGGCGCCAAAAATGGTGGACGTAATCGCGTCATGAGTTACACGCAAATCGCTCGCGACACTAAACAAAGCTAGTTTGCAAAAATTGATATCTTAGATGGTTTATTTACTGCTACAACTGCAATGCTTATTTGGCATCGCCAGCAGCCGCATGGATATTGGCTGGTAGGGCATCGTTTTCTTCTCGCACTACTTCAGCTGGTGTTTCTGG
>JANNWI010000196.1:0-9341 GCA_031414715.1 Methylophilaceae bacterium
AGCACAAACTAGCACGTGGCTTTGAGCCCCGGCCTACATGCTCTTATCACAAAATTACACACCCCGATTTTGAAAGCGCGATTAAACAGTTTTTACAGCGCGAGCAAGCAGGCATTGCAGCTTATACCAGCGAGTTGGAAGAGCGTGTGCCGTTTAAATCGCTATAAAGTTACCAATTAATGGCTTTGCCGTCATAGGCAATAAATTGGCCGCTAGTGTTAAGGCTTAAATGATCAATCACCTTGCGCAAGCCTGTCACGCTGGTCTGCGTGTTAATCATCGCGTTACTGCCGCCCATGTCGGTCTGCACCCATCCAGGATGCAGCGTGACAACGCTTATGCCATAAGGCTTTAGGTCAATCGATAAACTTTTCATCACCATATTTACCGCGCATTTACTGCTACGATAACTATAACTCTCGCCGCTGCCATTGTCGTCTATGCTACCCATTTTACTACTAAGTGTGGCGATTTTTTTTAATTGGCTACGCGTAATATGTTGCACAAACGCCTCGGCCATTTTAAGTGGCGCCATGCTATTAATTTTAAAGCCGTGAGCCCAGTCGTTATAATCAGTATCGCCAAAGTGACTACTGGGATAAACACCTGCATTATTAATCAGCAAATCAATATTTTCATGTTTTAATTGTAATGCCAGTGCATCAATTTGCGCAAAATCCGCCACATCTAAGCCATGTATTTTGATGTTGTTATTAGTTTGTGCCAACGCTTGCAGATCCATCGCTGATTGTGGGTGGCGGCAACACGCCAGCACCTGCCAACCATCGGCTGCATATTGTTTGCTAAATTCTAGCCCTATGCCGCGATTGGCGCCGGTAATTAAAACGGTATGCATGTTTGCTCCAAATAGTGATTTAACTTGAATTATGCGCCAATAATAGCCAAGCATTGTTAACTTTTTTGCTGCATAAAGCGTTAACAACTTAATAAAAATGCGGAACAATTGCCTTGTTATTCACTCCTACTTTTTTAATTTTAAAACAGAAAACTTTTATGAAAAAATTAATCACTTTCTATGCTGCATTATTGTTAGTCTCGTCAAGCTACGCAGCTTTTGCCACTGGCATTTTCGATAAAAATTTTACAGGCACACAAAAAGAATATTTTGCCGATGGCAAACTAAAATACGAAGTTAATGTGATTAAAGGTAAAAAACAAGGCCAAGAGACATTTTGGTACCCAAGCGGAAAAAAACAAATTCAAACCAATTACTTAGATGATAAAGAAGATGGCGTGTGGAACCAATGGTATGAAAATGGCCAGATGAAACTAGAGGCTAACTACAAAGCGGGGCGCGAGCATGGCAGTTTTACCCAATGGTACGACAACGGCCAAATGCGCGTGCAAGGTAACTTTGTAAACGGTAAAAAAGAAGGTGCAGAAACCGCATGGAATAAAGATGGCAGCATTAAATACAAATCCACCTACAAAGATGGCCAAGAAATTAAAGAATGATTAAGTAAAATCACTAGCCATATTTACGCAGCATACATAGTGCTGCTTTTTAGTTGTGGCGCATAATGCAATACATGAAGCGAGACATTATGAATCGCACTAGTTAATTAAACCAAGTTAAAAGGAAAAATATCATGTGGACAACACCAGCAGCTACAGAAATGCGTTTTGGCTTTGAAGTAACAATGTACGTAATGAACAAATAATTAGTTTTTAACTAATTGCAAAAGCCCGCTAGTAGCGGGCTTTTTAATTACTGATTCATTCAATAAACATCAAAACACCTGCCCTGATAGCCAACATCCATGCGGGTCACAAGGCATGTGTGCAAGCTAGTTTATTTGCGTACTACGTAATTACCTATCACCAAGTAATCCAAACCAGTTGAGAAAAAGCAGCGCACAGCGTGGTAGGGCGATTCTACAATCGGCTCACCCATAATATTAAAGCTAGTATTTAAAATCACAGGCACGCCAGAAAGCTTGCCAAATTCGCTAATCATTTTGTGGTAACGCGGGTGCATGGCGGCATCTACCGTTTGCAGGCGCGCGCTGCCATCTACGTGCGTAATGGCAGGCAAAACAGCCACTTTATCTTTTTTTACCATACACACTTTTAGCATAAATGGGTCTTCAACCTCGGTTTCAAAGTACTCTGCCGCTGCTTCTTTAATAGCCGAAGGCGCAAATGGACGGTAAGCTTCGCGGTGTTTCACTTGCGCATTAATTTTATCTTTCATTTCTTTTTTGGTGGGGTCGGCAATAATGCTGCGGCCACCCAAGGCGCGTGGGCCAATTTCCATTCTGCCCTGAAACCAGCATAAAATATGGCCTGCATGCAATAACTCAGCTGTTTTTTGTTCTATGTTTTCATGGTGTTCATAGCTTAATTTGCATTCTTTTAGTACAAACTCAATTTGCTCGTTAGAATACTCTGTACCCAAATAGGGGTTCATGTGTGGGGCAGGGCGTGGGTTTTTAAGCACGGCGTTATGCACATAATAAGCAGCGCCTATAGAAGTACCGTTATCACCAGCGGCTGGCATGACGTATAAATCTTTAAAGCCACTTTCGCGCACGATGCGGCCGTTCATTACGCTGTTAAGCGAAACGCCACCAGCTATCACCAAATAATCGGCTTGAGTTTTGGCTTTTAAAATTTTGCATAAATCTAGTCCAATTTCTTCTAAACGCACCTGAAAAGCTGCTGCTACATCCATGTGATGTTGTGCAAACTCCTCGTGAGGTAGGCGCCGCTTACCAAATGTGGCAATAAATTTATCGCTTAAGTAATCAAACTGACCATCGTCAAAATTAAAATAGTCAAAATCAATTAGCAAATCACCATCTGGCGCTACATTAATTATTTTGCGTACCTGTTCCATAAATCTTGAGCTATCGCCCATGGGCGCCAATCCCATGGTTTTACCTTCGTCATACATTGGCTTAAAGCCACAAAAAAAGGTAATAGCTTCGTAAATAGATCCCATAGAATACGGAAAAAATACGCGCTTAAATTCTGTGACATCAATGCCTTTGCCATAGCCCAGCGACGCGGTTGCCCACTCGCCAGAGCCGTCCATCGATAATAATGCAGCCTCTTGGTATGGTGAGCAAAAAAAGCTGCCTGCAATGTGCGATTGGTGGTGCGGCACAAAATGTAGCGCTGGCTTTTTAGCGCCATTAAATGTCGCTTTATGCCATTTGGTAATACTGCGATAGCGCCAGTAGTAGCGCAGAATATGCAGGTTAAAGTTTTTAAGAAGCTGAGTAGGATGCTTAAACAAAAAAGCAATTTTTTTGCCCATGTCTAACGTAGGTTTAAACGATAATGCAATATGGTCGATATCCTCAAAGTTAAGTTTAGCCACTTTAAGGCACTGCTCTATGCTTTTTTGTGGAAACACCACGTCATGTTTATTACGCGTAAAGCGCTCTTCTTCAAGTGCAACTACTAGCTCGCCATCTTTTAAAATGCACGCGCTAGAGTCGTGAAACATGTAATTAATGCCCAAAACAATCATTTACAAACCTTAAAAAAGCCAATAAAACGGGGTTAAATAGTTATTTAGTAACGATTAAAACTTCAAAGCATTTTTAGTGATTGTGCTAGGCGTGTCAAGTGCCTAAACGGACTATCACCAATAAAAAGCCAAACCCAAGGCATGGCTTAATTGGCGCTAATAACTTAATTTAAAAAAAGATTGATGCTTATCACAATGTTTCATTTTGTTTTCTTTGCGTTATTAGTCCTGTCGGGCTATTGGTTGATAGTTAAATATCACTAAAATAGCTATTGCAATGCGGGAATAGCTTAAGGGGTAGAGCGCAACCTTTCCAAGGTTGAAGTGTAAGGTCAAGACTTATTTCCCGCTCCATATTATAAAACTAGTTATAAAAAATCCTGGTGAGTAATTACTGGGCTTTTTTATATATGTTTAATTTTAAACATATATAAAAAATAATTTAACCATTACATAAGCTTGATATAACCTGTTTGCGCCCATCTGTTTGCCAATATCTGCTTATATGTGCCATACTTGTGCAACAATAAAGTTTCATCAATACCCTAAACAACAAATAGAGGATAAAAAATGGCAGAAGCAAAAGGTTTAAGCACCCCAGTTAAAATGAAAAGCGAGCTAGCAGCCTTAGTTGGCGCGGCCTCACTACCACGCACCGAAATCACCAAAAAAATATGGGATTACATTAAAGCCAACAAATTACAAACCAAAACGGTAAACGGCAAAGCGGAAAACGCAGGCAAATACATTGTGTGTGATGCTAAATTGCACCCAATTTTTAAAAATACAAAATCAACCAGCAAAACTGGCAAATTAACCGATTTAACCAATATTAAAGTTGGCGAAACAATCGATATGATGCAAATGGCAGCTGTTGTTGGTGCAAATATTGCCTAAATTAGTTTAAATTAGAAGTGATAATTTAAAGCTAAACTAGCAAAGTTATACCAATACAAAAGCCCGCTAACAGCGGGTTTTTTGTTTTATTATATATAGATAACCAGTGCCGAAAGAAAAATGATGACCTTCACGTATGAATAACCAGCTTTAGCTGGCATATTCTGCGGGGACAACCCTTGCGGTTGCGACCCGCATGGATATTGGCTCGCAGAGCATCTAAATAATTAAGCTATTAAATCACTGTTATTTAAGCAAAATCACTAGTCTTATTTACGCCAACTGCATAGGGTAGCTTTTGAAATGGCGCGGATAATGCAATACATGAAGCGAGACATTGTGAATCGCCAAACTTAAAAGGAAAAATATCATGTGGACAACACCAGCAGCGACAGAAATGCGTTTTGGCTTTGAAGTGACAATGTACGTAATGAATAAATAAGCTTTAAGCTTAAACAAAAGCCCGCTCAATGCGGGCTTTCTTGTTTTGTTACAAACCGTTGAATCTAATACTAAAAAAGCATGGGCACCAATACCAATAACAAACCAATCATTGAAATTAGCCAAACAACCGTTCTAAACACTGGCACACCAAGCGCATATAGCGGAAAGTACACCACCCTAGCCATTAAATACAATAGCGATCCCCAATAGCTATAAACACTAAACGACTGCGTAACCGCCACAATTAACACAGCCGCCGCAAACAAGGGAAATGTTTCAAAAAAATTAGCTTGCGCCCTAAATAGCCTATCTGCAAAAGCACTTAATGCAGGTGTTGTACCATCACGCGCACTCATATTCCACTTTGTGCCAAATTCTTTAGTGCGCACATGACCCGCCACTAAAATATGTACCAAGCCTAAAATAACCGTCCATGCTAAGCAGATAAGTTCTAATGTCATAACGGTATTCATAGCGCAATCCTTTTAAAGTTTAAGCTGCCTTTTGTAATTGTTGCACTTCTAGCTCAATTTTTTGGCTTAAAGTTTTTTCTGCAATTTTTAAATCGTATGTGCTTTGCAAGTTCATCCAAAATTGCGCGGTGGTATCAAAATAACGGGCTAGGCGCATAGCGGTATCTACCGTAATAGCGCGCTTTTCAGGTACTACATCGTTAATACGTGGGCAGGCACACGTAAGCTCATGGCAAGCGCATGGGGCGTTATGCCTAGTGGGGCTAAAAATTCTTCGCGCAATATTTCACCTGCATGAATAGCGCGCATAATATTGGTTGTCATATTTAATCCTTTCACTTTCTAGTGATAATTCACGTTATATTATTAAGTGATAATTCACGTATTAATATTTAGTGGTAATCCACTATTTCAAAATCGGTTACACCTGCGGCAATTCATCTAAAACAAACTCGCCATTGGTCATTAATTCTTATGCTATGTTGCACCTCACGGTTGCTTTTTTGTTGAGCTAGAATTTTTGTTAGACTACAAATTAGTTTGATATAAATACTTTTGAAATCCAACAAAAAGTTGCCTAATTTCATTGGGCTTACCCAATATTTGGGTGGCTTCTGGCACAGATTGATATTTAAGCTCTAACAAGCCTTTTAGTTTTTCTTGGCTCAACTCATCCACGCCTTGTTTTATATATTGTGCCAAAACAAAAATCAAAAAACCTTCTTGTTTATTTTCAAAAGATTGATGGATTTTAGCTTGTGCAGCATTTGCGCGTTCTAAGCGCGTAAGCGGCGTGAGTGAATATGCAACATTGGCTAGCACATCATAAATATCGCTGTTTTCAGCATCAATCATTTTTTGCATTTCGCTTAGTTGCGCTTTCCCCAAACCCTTTTCAGCCAAGCCTTCCAGCAATTTTTTGCGTGTTTCTGGGTTGCTCCAAATCTCACGTAACTCATCTTCATTCTTAAAAAACTCTGGCACTACACCAAACAGTGCTTCCATAAATTGTGCGGATGACATTGGCCTACCATCAGCACTCCAAAACGTGGTTGCCATCATGTGCTGTATGGTGCGCTCTTTACCATCGCGTAGTTTTACTTTAATTTTCTTTTTGGTTTCGTATTCGGCTTCAGGCTGTTTTACTTCTCTAGTCTGATGGGGCGTTTTTTCTGCATTTTCACGGGCTAAATTTTCCACCAGCTCAATTGGCTCTCCATCCCACTCTGGGTCACTAAAATGGTGATGGGCTTTTACAAAATCATAAATGGTAAAGTAATCTTTGCCATCATATAGCCGCGTCCCGCGTCCAATAATCTGTTTAAACTCAATCATGCTGTTCACAGGCCGCATCAGTACAATATTACGTACATTGCGCGCATCCACGCCTGTAGAAAGCTTCTGTGAGGTAGTGAGGATAGTGGGAATGATTTTTTCGTTGTCTTGAAAGTCGCGCAAAAACTGCTCGCCACGCTCGCCATCCGCGGCCGTTACGTGCACACAATAATTGGGGTCTTTGTTAGCCTTAAGTTGATTGATTAAATCACGTACCGCTAAGGCATGGTCTTGTGTGGCGCAAAATACCAGCGTTTTTTCGCGTTGATCAATTTGCTGCATCATCAGCTTTACGCGATATTCCTCGCGCTGCTTTATTTCAATAATGCGGTTAAAATCTGCCTCAAGGTAACGCTTACCTTCTTCAATATCACCTTCTACCAAGTAGTCATCAGCGGTATAAACATACTCATCTAAAGTAGTCGCAATTTGCTTTACCTTAAATGGTGTTAAAAACCCATCATTAATACCTTCTTTAAGTGAGTAGCTATACACAGGCTCGCCAAAATAGGCGTAAGTATCTGCATTATCTTTACGCTTAGGCGTGGCGGTTAAACCCAATTGTACGGCTGGTGAAAAATACTCCAAAATACCACGCCAATTACTTTCATCATTGGCGCCACCACGATGGCATTCATCAATAATAATCAAATCAAAAAAATCTGCAGGGTATTCGCCGAAGTTATAATTCTGTGCTTCGACAGGCTCAGCACGAACGGAAGTGTCATCAGCGAAACTTTGATCAATCCGCTCATCCTGAGCTGGTCGAAGGGTCATAAAGGTTTGAAAAATAGTAAAGAATATACTGCCGTTTTTAGGCACGCGTTCAACTCTACGAATTTCGTCTGGTTTTATGCGCACTAACGCATCTTCGGCAAAGGCTGAGAAAGCGTTATAAGCTTGATTCGCCAATATATTTCGGTCTGCCAAAAACAACACTCTTGGCCTACGGCTGGGTTCACGGCTTAAATTCCAACGGCTTTGAAATAATTTCCAAGCAATTTGAAAAGCAATAAACGTCTTACCCGTGCCTGTGGCCAGCGTCAGCAATATGCGCTGCTGGCCGTTTGATAAAGCCTCCAATACATGATTAATCGCATTTTCCTGGTAATACCGTGCGCCTTTTGTGCCGCCTACATCCTCAAACGGCACACTGTTAAATTTGTCGCGCCATTGGTTTGCCTCTGCAAAAGTTTGGCTCCATAATTCATCTGGAGTAGGGTAGCTGGCAACATCAGCCTCTTTGCCAGTGTGCATATCAACCGCATAAATCTGCTTACCGTTTGTGGCATAACTAAAGCGTGTTTCCAGCTTTGTTGCATACGCTTTGGCTTGCGCCAGGCCTTCGGTGTAATGCAGTGCTGCGCGCTTGGCCTCTACCACCGCCAGCTTACGGTTTTGGTAAACCAACACATAATCTGCAATTTCTGGCTTGGTTTTTTGCCCTGCACCCTGCAAACGCCCTTGCGTAATTTGGTATTCACGCTTTATAAAACTGCCATCCACCACTCCCCAGCCAGCGGCTTTAAGGGCAGGATCGATTAATTCAGCGCGGGTTTCGGCTTCATTCATGGAGATTTAATAACTTGTTGTTTTCATTAAAATAACCGAAAAGAGCTTAACTGACAAACCTAATCAGCCAAACGCGCTAATTCACGCAATTTAGCTTCAAGCAAAGGTAGGCGAGCTTGGCTGGCTGAATCGGCTGGTAGATAAGCTTGTAGTACAGACAAAAAATCCTCATTTTTTAGTAATGTGCTAAATTTTTCAGCAATATATTCTTGCAGAATGCTTGGCGTTAACCTTATTTCGGCAAACAGTGATGGTCTGCCATCTATCACGGTAATAATATCTTCCATATCATGACTTAGTAATATATCGGCTTTACCTCTATCTTCAAAAGCCTCTAACTTAGTGGCAATAAAAAATGGCGCGGCAATGAGCCTAATCGTGGTGTCTCTATCTAAAACAAAATCAACAGCATGCTCAATTGCAAGTGGATACCAACGGTTTGCAAATCCTAATATGTTTTTATCTGTGGGCATTACGTCAACCGCTACGCCTTGGTAACGCCACCTACAAATAGGCGCATTCATGCTTATATCTTGAGTAAAACCTTTGTTGCGTAATTGTGCTTCTAATTGATGATAACCAGCAGTGTTAGCCACTTGGGCAACAATATCCACATCATCTGTGGGGCGCATCATCTGCGCCCGTTCAATGGTCACTAGCAAGCCAGTTGCGCAGCCACCTACAAAAATAACTTGCTCTCGTAAGTCCGCCAATGCCTTTGCTATCAATAACAAAATGGCACGATTTGGGTCGTTCACCATTATTTCAAACGCTCATTTAAAAGTTGAGTAGCAATTTCACGCTCACGCGCCTGTCCCATACGCAAGGCGTCAAACAAAGCTAGTAACTCATACAGTGGTGGAAAAGCCTTTGCGGCTAGCGGTAAATTTTCGTACAAAGGCATGAGTGAAAAACCTCTTTGATCGCCCTCAGGGTGCGGCCAAACGGGTGGCATTTCTTGCGAGAACAATACTTTCTCACTCAAAGGTGGTACGCCATACGCCGTAGCAAAACCAATAGTTGCCTCACCACGTATCGCAGGGTAGCAATAAGCCGCACCATACATCACGTACTCACGTATGGCTGGCATTACAGGGCGAAAATACTCCCCCGCATCCACA
>JANNWI010000197.1:0-3332 GCA_031414715.1 Methylophilaceae bacterium
ACCTAAGATTGATGCTCTAGAAGCCAATATACATGCGGCTTCTGGCGCATCTAAAAACAACTATTCGCAGCAAAAACAAGACAGACAAGTGCGCATTTTGCAGCGTCGGCCATTATTAAAAGAAACTGAACAAATTGAAAAGCAGCTGGAAAAGCTGAACCAAGAAAAAGCAGCTTTAGATGTGCGTTCCAGCGAATCTAATCTGTATGATATTGAAAATAAAGCAGAATTACAGCGCTTGCTGAAACGACAAGCTGAGCTTGCAAGTATGATAGACGAAGCCGAAATGCGCTGGCTAGCCGTGCATGAACAGCTTGAAATGTTGCCTGAAATTAACTAAAAAATTAACTAAAAATCTAGCTAAAAATTAACTTATAGAGAACGACATGGAATATTCAAAACGCCTCACTTTACTACATGCCTTATGCTTGGCTGAAACCTTTCACGATGGCATGCCCGATATTGATTTAGCTAGTTTGTCGCCAGAAGAATCGGCACATTTTTTGGCCAGTTTTATTACGTTTAAAGCTATTCATACGGCCGATCGCTACCCCGCAGATGAGCTAAAAAATAACCCAGAAATGTTAAGCGTTTATCAATGTTTTGGTTTGTTGGTGTTTGCGTTTTTAAGCTTGCCGTTAACGCAAGAAAATATAACGCCCGACCTAGAGGCCGCGCAAATAGTACTTGCCAAGACATTGTTTGCCGGCGTTAGCGATTCGCATCTGGTAGAAATTGTACAAAGTAGTTTTAACAAGTTTAGCCTAATTGCCGATGCAGATGCTGAACACTGGGCAGAGTTTAGAGAAAATTTAGACAAGCTGACTGTGAGTTTTGTGGTGGCGGGCACTGATGATGACAGCCCACATAGCAAAGAAGAAGTGCTGCCGATTTTTGGGCAAATGTTAAGCCAGTTATGTGAGGCGTTTGAGCAGTAAACGGCGATTAAATCATCCGCTAAATTACCTTAGTTTATTTTTTAGCTTGCGTAAAAACGCAATACAGTCGCGCACGATTATGACGTCGTCATACCAGCGCAAGGTTAAAATGTCTGTGCGTGACGATCTTTGAAAGCCTAATTCAGGGATTGAAATGATTGTTTTATAGCTTGGATGTAAGCTTCTAAAGCAAAAATATGCACCATCAACATGCATAGGTCCGCCGCGCGAGTCACCATTTTTTCTAGTTAATAGCAGCTCTAAGTAATTTACCAACTCACTAATTATCTCACCCTGAAACCCAATAAAAGGCGATGTCATTAGAACGGTTGTTGATGGAATCTCATAAGTAAGTTGATTTTTATCAGCTGAAATAGGCTTTTCGAGAACGTAGCTGCCATAATACAAATTCCAATCATTTTGACTTAGATGCTCAATTGTTTTATCTATTTTGTTTAAAAAATCTTTTGAAAAATTTAAATCATCTTCAATAATCAATATTCTGCTTAATTTTTTTGCTTTCGCATCTTGTAAAACACGCAAATGGCTCATGTAGCAGCCCTTTGCGCCAATACTTTCAAACTCACCAGCATTTAGTGGTCGTGTAGCTTCAAACAAGTTAATTTTGGGGTGATTAAGCGAAAGCCCAATCAAGTTGAGCTGATCTTCCATTTCATCGCGCCTATCTTTTCTCTCGGGCAGATTGATAATGTAGATTTGTTGAAAATAGTCAGAAAGAGAATTAGCGTTACTCATAAATTACATTTGCTATTAAAGTTTACATTAACTTTATTATATTTCATTTTTTTGCGTATTGATGTAGCACTTGTTTGCTATTCTTGTATGAACTTGTAAAGTTCGATGAGATTTAGAAGGAGTGTGGACTAATTTAGTGTGAACTTTTTAGTTATTGGTATGGATGAGAATAGATTGCATTACAAAGACGAAGTGCTGCCGATATTTGGGCAAATGTTAAGCCAATTATGCGAGAATTTTGAAACAGATTAACTCAATATTCTTAAAAAAAATGCTCTGTAAGCCGCATGGATATTAGCTTGCAGGGCAGTACCTTTTTGGCGTGTAAACAATGCGTATTGACGGGTAAATAACCAACTTTAGTTGGTATATTTCACAGAAAACCAATTGCTAGTTTAATGCATATAGTCGACAGACAAGCCAAGTAATGATCTAAGTAATCTCTCTTGTTTCCGCAAATTCAATCTCAGGGTAGCGCTCTTGCGCCATCAGTAAATTGACGCGATTTGGCGCGAGGTAAACGTAACCATCTGCGCCATCTAAACCCACGTTAAAGCCATATTTGTCGGCAATAGCTTTTAAATCGGCATCCGATCCTTTTAGCCAGCGCGCTGTGTAGCAATCGTATGGTTCAAACACCATATCCACGCTGTATTCGTGCTCTAAACGGTGGGAAACCACTTCAAATTGCAACATGCCAACTGCGCCTAAAATTAAATCGTTAGATAAAAGCGGTCGAAAAAGTTGTGCCGCACCTTCTTCTGATAATTGCTTCAGGCCAATTTGTAACTGTTTCATTTTCATCGGATTTTTAATGCGCGCACGGCGGAAAAACTCTGGCGCGAAACTTGGAATGCCTGTGAATTTTAGCGCCTCGCCTTCAGTAAACGTATCACCGACTTTGATTGTGCCATGGTTTGGTATGCCAATAATATCGCCCGAATAAGCTTCATCCATGGTGGTGCGGTCTTGCGCCATAAAAGTAATGGCGTTATTGATTGCCATTAGCTTGCCTGTGCTTGCTTGTTTGATTTTCATGCCACGTTCAAATCGGCCAGAGCACACGCGTAAAAACGCAATTCTATCTCTGTGTTTTGGATCCATATTGGCTTGAATTTTAAACACAAAACCGCTAAATTTTGGCTCATCTGACGCGACTAATCGAGTTGCAGTGTTGCGCGCAAGCGGTGCGGGAGACAAGCCAACTACCGCGTCTAATAAGCTTTGCACGCCGAAATTATTAATTGCCGATCCAAAAAATACGGGAGTTTGTTTGCCGCTTAAAAAGCGCTCAGAATCAAACGTATGCGATGCGCCGCGAACTAATTCAATATCGATTCTTAAATCAGCTGCAACATGTCCTAGCAGCACATCTAAGCGCGGATTATCTAAGCCTATAATCACTTCTGACGTACCTTTTTCTGCACGCGGGTCGAAAAACGAAATGGTATCAGTGTAAAGATTGTAAACACCGCGAAATGACTTGCCCATACCAATCGGCCATGTCATCGGTGCGCATTCCATGCCCAGCGTGGTTTCAATTTCGTCTAGCAACTCAATTGGCTCGCGGCTTTCGCGGTCCAGCTTGTTAATAAAGGTGATAATCGGCGTATCGCGCATGCGGCACACATTCAGCAG
>JANNWI010000198.1:0-3094 GCA_031414715.1 Methylophilaceae bacterium
TTATTGCCACTACCTTACACCGAAGAAACTGCTAAACACGTAGCAGAACGCGTGAAGATTGTGCAAGATTATTTAGGCCGCCAAATTTTGTTAGAGAATGTTTCTAGCTACGCCAGTTATATCGATTCCAGCATGACAGAATGGGAATTTATTACCCAGATTGCCGAAGCCGCAGATTGCCTGTTATTGTTGGATGTGAATAATATTTATGTCAGCAGTTATAACCACCAATTTGACGCCAAAGCCTTTATTGACGGTGTTCCTGCCAAACGTATTCAGCAAATTCATTTGGCGGGGCACAATAATCATGGCGATTATATTATCGACACGCACGACGCACCGGTGATTGACCCTGTGTGGGATTTATACGAATACGCAATTGCACGCTTTGGCGCAGTTTCTACCATGATAGAGCGCGATGATAAAATGCCGGCGCTTGATGTTTTAGTGGAAGAGTTGCAAATTGCCAGAACCATTGCTGGCAAATACGGGAACACCAATACCGAGAAAAAACAGCAGGCCTGCGAGCCAATGGCCATGAGCCTTCCAGAGCATGCCAATTAATCATGACGAGTTTAAGCCAATTACAAAGCGACTTTCAAGCATATCTGTTAGATAGCGCAAAAGGCGCAGCATTTAAAAATCAAATAGTCAACGACAAAAAAGTGGGCGTAAAAAAGCGCCTAGGTATTTACGCAGATGCGTATCGATTGCGTATTATCGAAGCGCTATCAAATAGTTACCCCATTTTAAAAGCCTTGCTGGGAGACGATTTATTTGAGCAAGCTGCGCGTAGTTATATCGACCAGTACCCATCCACTTACCGCAATATGCGCTGGGTGGGCGATCAAATGAGTGCACATTTACAAGAAAATTACCCGCAATATCCAATCGCGGCCGAGATGGCAACTTTTGAATGGGCGCTTGGTTTGGCGTTTGATGCCGAAGATGCACCGATTTTGACGCTGCAAGATTTAGCCGCAATTCCGCCAGAAAACTGGGCAGATTTAACATTCAAATTTCAGCCATCTATGCAATTATTCACGTTTAAATACAATGTATTACGTGTTTGGCAAGCCTTGAACACAGAACAAGCGCCGCCAAAAGTAACGCAAATTGAAGAGTCATGTATGGTGTGGCGCAAAGATTTAAATTCGCATTATCGCTCGCTAGATTTGGCAGAACTTCAAGCAATTCAACTTGTTATTAGTGGCGTCAGCTTTGGTGACCTTTGTGAAAAACTGCAAGAAAATGGCGATACTGAAATTGTGGCAGGAGAAGCCGCGACCGTGCAAGCTGCACAATATTTATCAACTTGGTTAGAAAATGGCGTTTTAACTATAACTAGAGATTAAAATACAACTAGATAAATGTAAGTAATTGTTACTTAAAACGACTTATGTTGCAGTACGAGGTTTTCTTGTGCCTAACTTTGGAGATTTAAAATGACAAAAACACTAGCATCTATCACAGCCATCAGCATTGCATTATTAGCTTTATCTGGTTGCGCAAGCAGTGGTGATAAGGAGGAAATGATGAAGAAAGAAGAGATGATGAAAAAAGAAGAAATGATGAAAAAAGAAGAAATGGAAATGAAAAAATAAGTTATTTTTTTGATTAAAAAATGATGCCCTGCAACCGTAAAGGTTGTCCCCGCAGAATATACCAGCTAAAGCTGGTTATTCATGCCTGAAACCCAATATCCACGAGGCTTGCAGGGCATACCAATTTGTTATTATTGTTATTATTTAACCGTTATATTATTTAACTGTTCAGTTGCAAAACTGAACACCACAAAGTGATTAGTTGCAAAACTTAAGCGCTAAACTCTGCAAAATCTCACCTGTTTGACTGTTTTGTACAAACACCACTGCGCCGGCATCGCGCTTCGTCCAATCGGCATTTAAGTTAAAAATTTTGCTAAATTCGTTTTGATTATTGATTTGATACGCCCCAAAAAACTCGCGCACCACATAATCATGCTTTAGCTCGCGGCCACTGTTTTCACCCGCATTCACTTTACTGACTAATTTATTTTCATAAATTGCCACAAATACATCCGTATTTTTGGCATCAGCTGGGTTTGTGGTTTGTGCGCTGGCTTTTAGTGTAATTTTGCCGTTTTCTTGCATGGTTTCTAGATTCAAATTCGCACGTGAGGCTAATTTTTGGCTAGATTCAACTTTTTCTCTTAATCGTGAGTTATCCCAGCCTTTAAAATCGCGGCCGTTCATCACAAATTGCGGCGTGTAAACAAACCCTGCACCAGCAAAAGCCGCGCCCTTGCGTTGGCGGTCAGAATATTCGGCCTTAGAGAATTTATCTTTCCAGCCGATATAGTCCCAATAATCGACATGAAAAGCCAACGGCGTTACATTACCCGCTTTAATGTTGCTCATCCATTTATCGGCTGGCGGGCAACTACTGCAACCTTCAGAAGTATAAAGCTCGAGCAATGGCACTGTCGCCGCACCACTTTTGGCAGAACATTCCGCTGCATATGTGCTCTGAGAGGCGCATAGAACAAGGGCTGCAGCGATGCCTGATTTGATGAAAAGCTTGGGAATAGTACGCATAAAAAACTCCTCTTGGTGACAATAAAAGTTAGTCGACTGATTGAGGAAAGCCTTACAACTTTGATGACAAAAGTGACATTAATCCCAATGCAAGCGCAGTTTGGGTAAAATAAGCAGCATAATAACGACATAAAATTAACAACAAATATGATGACTGCTAAATGATGACCAACCAATTTGTGCGCTTACAACGGCTTACTGCAATACTGTTTTTGGGCTTTGCTTCCGGCTTGCCATTGGCATTAACAGGCCAAGCCATGCAGGCATGGCTCACTACCGATGGTGTGGCGATTGCAACCATTGGCTTTTTGGCGCTAGTGGGCGTGCCCTACACGTTTAAATTTTTATGGGCGCCATTAATGGATCGGTTTGAGCCGCCCTTGTTAGGACGCAGACGTGGTTGGCTGGTGATTACGCAATTGATTTTAGCAGCCAGTATTTATCAACTTTCACAGATTTCGTTTGCGCTAAACCCCGCTATATTTGCAGCGATTGCATTATTAGTGGCATTTTTATCG
>JANNWI010000199.1:0-2890 GCA_031414715.1 Methylophilaceae bacterium
GCTGCACAACAACCAAAAGCATTGACTATTTAAGGCTATATAAATGATTGGCAAATATAATTATGGTACAGGCCGCCGCAAAAGCTCAGTAGCGCGC
Organism: Methylophilaceae bacterium; assembly: GCA_031414715.1. Classification (GTDB taxonomy): domain Bacteria; phylum Pseudomonadota; class Gammaproteobacteria; order Burkholderiales; family Methylophilaceae; genus Methylotenera_A. The sequence goes on from JANNWI010000199.1 coordinate 98, forward strand.
GTGTTTATGAAAGTTGGCAAAGGCAATATCGTGGTAAACGATAAACCTGTTGATGAATATTTTTCTCGCGTAACAGCACGCATGATTTTGCGTCAGCCGCTAGAGTTAACTAATAATTTAACCAGCTTTGACATTATGATTAATGTGATTGGTGGTGGCGAATCAGGTCAAGCGGGTGCTGTGCGTCATGGCATTACACGTGCGTTGATTGATCACGACGCAACATTAAAAAGCGCACTATCTCAAGCTGGCTTTGTAACGCGAGATGCGCGTGAAGTAGAGCGTAAAAAAGTGGGCTTACGCAAAGCGCGTCGCCGTAAACAATTCTCTAAACGCTAATTACTTAGGCGTCAAGAAGTTAAGAAAGGTCGCTTTTGCGGCCTTTTTTCATTTATGGTTTAAAATAGAACCTTGTTTTATTTAATTAATTAAATTATGGTAATTAACAAAATTAAAGTAGGCATTGTAGGCGGCACTGGTTACACGGGTGTAGAGTTGTTACGCCTGTTAGCCTTGCACCCGCAAGTGGAGCTGACAGCAATTACTTCGCGTGGCGACGCAGGTTTAGCTGTGTCTGATATGTTCCCCAGCTTGCGTGGGCTAGTGAATTTGGCCTTTACTGACCCAGCAAATGCCAATTTAACAACTTGTGATGTGGTGTTTTTTGCCACACCACATGGCGTTGCTATGGGCCAAGCACAAGCTTTGTTAAATGCTAATGTAAAAATTATTGATTTAGCCGCCGATTTTAGGCTGCAAGATGTTGCCGTGTTTGAGCAATGGTACAAAATGCCGCATAGCTGTGCTGACATTTTAAAACAGGCGGTGTATGGTATTCCTGAGTTGAATCGTGCACAAGTTAAAACAGCTAAGGTAATTGGCAACCCAGGCTGCTATCCAACCACTGTTTTGCTGGGTTTAGCGCCGCTACTAGAGAATGGCTATATAGACTTTAGCGCACCGATTATTGCCGATTGTAAATCAGGCGTATCTGGCGCGGGCAGAAAAGCCGAAGTCGCCACTTTGTTTGCCGAAGCTAGCGATAATATGAAAGCGTATGGTGTGGCAGGCCATCGCCATCACCCAGAAATTCAGGCACAATTAAGCTTGTTAGCCAAACAACAGGTAGATTTAATTTTTACGCCACATTTGGTGCCCATGATACGCGGCATGCTTTCTACTATTTATGTAAAGCTATCTCAAGCAGGCCTGCAAGCCAATATCCATGCGGTGTTTGAGGCACGTTATCAGGCAGAACAATTTGTGGATGTGTTGCCTTTAGGCCAAATGCCAGAGACACGCAGTGTGCGTGGCAGCAACCAATTGCGTATTGCGCTGCACAAACAAGCAGCATCAGATTATTTAACAATAGTCGTGGTGCAAGATAATTTGGTGAAAGGTGCGGCTGGCCAAGCGGTGCAAAATATGAACATTATGTTTGGCTTTGCCGAAAATGCTGGCTTGCAAGTGGTACCATTGTTACCGTAACTAAAATGAAACCTGTCCGCCGCAATGTTCGTCGCCATTTTGGCCTTACCGCTAAACAAGTGGCTGTGCGCTCGCAGCGGCCTTGGTATTTTCAGGCTTTGTTGGCCGCCTTGTGTGTAGCGCTTGGCTTTGGTATTGCCTATTGGCTGCTGCATGACAGCGACAATTTAGGCGAAAAAGTAAAACAGGTAACGCAAGAAAATAGTGATTTGCAAGCTAAATTGGTGGGTGCACAACGCGAGCTGCAAGTAGAGTTGGCCGCTAATAATACGCTTGCCAAGGAGCTTGCAAGCGTTCAAGATGATAATATTAAAGTAAAAGAAGAGTTGTTCTTTTATAAAAACATGCTGGGCAAAAAAACAAACTAGCATTTTTGATGGAGTAAACAAAAGCAATGTTTTTTAAAAAAGCCAATAAAATAGATAACCGTATCGATACGCTAGTGGGTGCTGATACGCGCATTGAAGGCGACTTAAGTTTTAACGGCGGTTTGCGTGTAGATGGCGCTATTCGTGGCGATGTGGCTGAGCAAAACGGCAATCCAAGCACCTTAATTTTGAGCGAGCATGGCCGTATAGAAGGCGCTGTTACTGCTGCCAAGATTGTGCTTAATGGCAAAGTAGTTGGCACGGTTAAATCTAGCCATTTTATCGAGCTGCAAACTAAAGCGCGCATTACTGGCGATTTACATTACAAATCACTAGAGATGCACACTGGCGCGGTGATAGAAGGTAAGCTGGTGTATATGGGCGATAATATGCAAGAAGAACCGCAATAGCTTGGCGATGTTAAACTTGTATTGTTGAACATTAACCCCATCTGATAGTCACATATTTAGTTAGTTTTAAAGAAGTTTAAGGAGTAGCCATGAATACAGTTGCCGAAAGCCTTTCAATTAGTACCCCGGAAATAGAAATGCCAACCCCGCTTATCTTTACCGATAACGCGGCCAAAAAAGTGAAAGAACTGATTGAAGAAGAAGGCTCGCCAGACCTTAAACTGCGCGTGTTTGTTAGCGGCGGCGGTTGTTCAGGCTTTCAATACGGCTTTACCTTTGAAGAAGAAGTAAACGAAGACGACACGCAAGTGATGAAAGATACCGTCACTTTATTAATCGACCCGATGAGCTTGCAATATTTAATGGGCGCAGAGATTGATTATCAAGATAACCTGCAAGGCTCACAATTTGTGATTCGTAACCCACAAGCTACTTCTACGTGTGGTTGCGGTAGCTCGTTCTCAGTTTAGCTTTATTATTAATTGTAACGTTAATAATTGGCTTATTCATTGGAGTTTTGGTTGTTA
>JANNWI010000200.1:0-2587 GCA_031414715.1 Methylophilaceae bacterium
TTGGCCAATAGCAAGGCCTCACCAGTTTTTAAGCCTTCTAATACCTCTACTTGATTGTCACCTCGTAAACCCAATTTAACGCTTTGGTGCTCGGCACGTCTGTTACGCACCACCATCACCCATGGCGCATTGCTACTTGCATCGTGCAAAGTAGCACTTGGTATCATTAAGGCATTTGCACGGTGCGCAGTAATAATATCCACCGAAACAGTCATATCTTGCCTTAAATACGCTGGTGGATTATCAACCCGCAATTTAATCTCAACTGATCCACGTGTGGCATCGATACCTGGATTTATATAACTCACCACCGCATTAAAACGCTGGTCTGCAAATGCATCTGCTGATGCTAAAGCTGATTGATTAATAGCTATTTTTGCAATATTTTTTTCATCTAACAACACCTTAATTTGCGTTTGACCGTTGGCTGCCAGCGCCATTAACTCTTTGCCAGGTTGCACAATATCGCCCACTTCCACATCGCGGCTAATTAGTGTGCCGTCTGCTGGCGCTAAAATTGCATCTTCTTGTTGTTTAATAAGCGCTAATTTTAAGCTCGCGCTTGCCTGGGCTATGGCTGCATTGGCCAGTGCTAAATCGCTGCCCGATGCTTGATTAGTTTGTACTTGCAAGCGCGCAGCAATGACTTGGCTGTTTGCCACATCAAAATCACGTTTTGCGGTATCAAGTTGGGCTTGGCTAATAAAACCTTTTTGTTTTAGCTCAGCCGTGCGCGTTAGTTGCTTGCGCAACTGCTCAACATTGCTGTTTGCTTGGCTTAATGATTGATTGGCAGAAGGTAAAACCACTTCACGTAGTTGGCGTAATTTTGCATTTGCCTGCAATAATGCTGCATTAGCATTGGCAACATTTGCGCGTTCATCTGCATCGTTTAACTGTATTAACAATTGACCATGTCTAACGGCTTGGCCTTCTATGACAGGTATGCCCGCTACACGGCCAATTGTTTCAGTTGCAATGGCAATGCGCTGTGGGGTAAGAATACGGCCGCTAGCGACCACTGTTTGTGTGAGATCACCAGTCGTTGCGTATTGCACATCGACAGGCGCACCTAAAATAATATTACGGGCAAAATAGGCAACCGTACAGATGAGCAAAATAATTAATACTATTATTTTAAATTTAGACTGTTTGTACCACTTGACGGCAATAATCTTGGTGGGGATTGTCATTTTTGGCAATGCAGGCTTAGAATTTTCAGACGCTTTATTTACCGTTAGTTTATCTTCTAAAGTCTCCATCAATTCGGCAATAACTTAAGTAATATTGCTGTATGGCGAGCAATTTGTACATTTTCTTGCGATTTTACGACTCGCACTGCGCAAGCCGCATTTACGCCACTAATCGTATGGATATAGTCAGTATTAATGCTATTATTATTTTTATCATCAAGCACAATTTTCAAGTAATCTAATTGATTGCAAACTATTTTCCTCACAACTGCGTCATGTTCTCCAATGCCGCCAGTGAACACCAATGTATCTATGCCATTTAATGCGGCAGTCATTGCACCAATTTGCTTGGCTACTGCATAGCAAAACATTTCAATGGCTAATTGCGCATCAGGATTTGTTGTGGCTGCTTCATGCAGTATTCGCATATCACTACTTAACCCAGAAACCCCAAGCAACCCAGATTGATGATTAATTACCTTATCTAACTCTTCCAAACTGTAATGTTTATGGCGCAACAAATAAAGCAAAACACCTGGGTCTATATCGCCGCATCTTGTGCCCATCATCACGCCACCGCTGGGTGTTAGCCCCATACTGGTATCAACTGATTGGTTATTATTTATAGCGGTAATACTGCAACCACTGCCCAAGTGAGCAACGATTAACTTTTTAGGCTGCTCATAAGCCAATTGAAATACTACCGACTCGCATGATAAGCCGTGGAAACCGTAACGATGTAAACCTTGTTGTCGTAAGTTTTTATCGATGGGTAACTGCTTGGATACTTCTGGCATATCGGCGTGAAAAGTGGTATCGAAACAAGCCACTTGAGGTAAGAAAGAAAACGTAGATCGGGTGTATTTAATTAAATTAAACGCAGCTTGATGATGCAGTGGTGAATACTCTGCAGCTGCCTCTAGCTGGCGCATGACTTTATCGTTTATAAAACAATGCTGAAGTAAATTTGGCCCACCATGCACGACTCTATGCGCTATCACTTCTGGTTTAGACATGCTAAATTTTGCCATGTAACGTAAGATGTGTTGCGCTGCATCGATGTGGTTTGCAATAAATACCCTATCAGTCAATATTTGTTTATTAGCGGCATCTTTAACCTTAAATTGACCATTCTTATCTGTTGAAAATTCAAGTTCGCCCTCAAGCAAGATGTTGAGTTGAAATGTTTCTTTTTCTACTGGCGCATTCAACAATGTTTCGGTGACAAGCGCAGGCTCTATAAAATCATCCAACAATGACGATTCCATTCGATAACACCCAAACTTTAACGATGATGACCCACTGTTAAATACTAAAATATCACACACTTTCACGTGTGTTTACTCGGTGGTGCATGCCATTGCCAATTCAGTATTTCTGGCATATCTTCACCA
>JANNWI010000201.1:0-5378 GCA_031414715.1 Methylophilaceae bacterium
ACACCATAAAGTCCGATATTACTTGCGGTATTTCATGTGCAGTAATGGCCACAGCCGTTACCCAACCTAGTTTTACATCAGTTAAAAAAGCAGCGGCCAGCAAAACACCATCTACAAAATTATGCATGCCGTCACCGATGACAATCATGGCGACTTGTGGTTTATGTTTAGAGTGACCTAGCGTTGTTGAATGGTCATGTCGCCATAAGGCAAATTTTTCTAGTAGAAAAAACCCCATAATGCCGCCAACTAAAACCCAACCAGCACTTGATATATCCAAACCTAAATGCACCGCCTCTGGCAAAATATCAGTCAATGCAAAGCCAAGCAAAACGCCCACAGCAAATGCCACCATACGATTAGCAAATTTTGCCAATACCGTTAGCGCAACAGTGGCAGCAAGCAACACTGAAAATACACCGCCAATAAGTGTGGCTAAAATAATCTGCAGCAATACCAACATAATTGATTCTAAAGCTTGTTTTGTTTAGTTGATAACCTGCAACTTAGTTGCATATTAGTGCTTTAAGTCAAAAAATGCAACATAGTTGCAAAATTAGGACTTATACATAAATATTAAGGAATTTAAAACTTAGAAAATAAGCGAGTTGCTTATTTTTGGCAGTTGGCGCATTTGCCTTTAATGTTGAGTTCGATTGAATCAACCAAAAAATCAGTGGGTATGTCTTGTGTTAATTTTGGATATACATTATCTAAACAAAATACTTTGCCACAATCACCACATTGAAAATGTGCATGATTATGCTGCTTAAATGTTTTACTTTTAGACAATATAGTTTTGTAACTAAATTTAGTCTGATTGCTTTGACTGGTATTTAGCTGAAAGCGCCATGCACGGTCTTCACCAGCAATTCTATGAATCACCTTGTTTTGAAGCAACCAATCAAGTACGCGGTAAAGTGTCACTCTATCAAAGCTATCTGGAAGCTGTTTAAGTAAATCTTGATGCGTTAAAGGATGATTGTTCTGAGCAAGAACTGCCGTAACCTCTAGACGAGAAGCTGTACTTTTTAAACCAGATTGCTGAAAAATGAGTTCTGCGCTTTGCATGAATTTTTAAGTATTGAAATTTAAAATATTTAGTATTATTTACACGTACATTTATACCTCTAATGCAATATAGTTGCAATTTTTATATTTACACTCTAGCTTAATTAGCCAATAAAAGTATTTGAACATCCATCATTTTCTGTTATCTTAAACTTATGTTTAAGCGGCTTTTCATACATGTTGGGTTAATTTTCTTGTTTGCATTTGTGCAGATGGGTGTAGTCACGCATGAAATTAGCCATATTGAAGATTTAGTAACACACAGCAAGCAAGATCAAAACACTCACAGCGAGCAATGCGAACAATGTATTAGTTTTGCCAAAATTGCTGGCGGTTTGGTGTCACAAAGCTTTAATTTGCCAATTTTGCCAGCCAGTTTTATTGGTAGCACCCAGTTTTTAACACAAACCTCATCTCAGTCCCATACTGCCTACTCAGCCCGCGCGCCACCTTACCTCAGTTAATTAAATACTTTCCAGCGATATTTAACACGCTGGTACTTTGATATTATTTGAGGGTTTTATTATGGTTTTTTTACCAAAAAGATTGATGGCAATCGCTATAAGCAACTTATTTATTAACACAGCTTTTATTCATCAGGCTAATGCTGCCGAAAATATTGATTTAGCACCCGTTGCTGTGACTGGTAATCCCTTGGGCGTTGGCTCAGATGAGCTAGTAGTGCCTGTAAAAGTGATTAATGGTCGCGAGCTAAGCTTACGCCGCGAAGGCACATTAGGCGAAACACTCAATGGCATACCAGGCGTTAGCGCCACACAATTTGGCCCAAACGCCTCGCGCCCAGTGATTCGTGGGCTAGATTCTGAGCGCGTACGTATTATGCAAAATGGTATTGGCACGCTAGATGTTTCTAGCTTAAGCCCTGATCATGCGATAACCATTGACCCACTCATTATTGAGCAAATTGATGTGGTACGTGGCCCAGCCGCTTTATTGTATGGTGGCAGCGCAATTGGTGGTGTAGTGAATGCGATTGATCACCGTATCCCAAAAGAAAAATTAGATGGTGTTTTAGGTCGGGCAGAAGCGCGCTTTGGTGGGCCAGATAGCACACGCAATGGCGCAGCAGTGATTGATGTTGGTAATGGTGTATTTGCCATCCATGCAGATGCCTACAAACGTAAAACTGATGATTTAGATATTCCCGGTTTTGCTGTGTCACGTCGCAAAAGTGAAGCTGATGGAACGGCACGCGAGAATCGTAGCAAATTAATTAATAGCGCCTCGGATAGCGATGGCGGTGCTTTGGGTGGATCGCTCACATTTGATAATGGCTACATCGGCGCATCGTACTCGCGTTTTAACAGTAACTACGGCACAGTAGCTGAAGAAGCCGTAACTATTGATATGAAAAGTGACCGTTGGGATATTGCCAGTGAATTTAGAGACTTAGGATCTGTCATTAATCGCGTTAAATTTCGCTTGGGCCACACAGATTACGAACATACTGAGCTTGAAGGTAGCGAAGTTGGTACAGTTTTTAACAATCGTGGCTTAGAAGGATCTTTTGAAGCAGGCCACGCGCCAATTGCAACTGGTTTTGGTAACTTGTCTGGCGTTTTTGGTGTTCAGTTTGATAATAGCAATTTTTCGGCTTTGGGTGCTGAGGCGTTTGTACCTAAAGTAAATTCGCAAAATAAGGCACTTTATTTATATGAAGAACTGCCAATTGCTGCAGGTGAAAATTTGCAACATAAAATCACTTTTGGTGGTCGCTTAGGTCACACAACAGTTGACTCCAGTGATTTTGTCACTATTTTGGGCGAGAATATTACTGGCAAAAATAACAGTTTTAACCCTAACAGTTATGCGCTTGGTGGTTTGTATGCCATTAACAATAATTGGTCCTTAACAAGCAATATTTCATATAATGAGCGCGCACCTGCTTATTTTGAGTTGTATGCTAACGGCGCCCACGTAGCTACTGGCCAGTTTGAGGTAGGCAATAGTAATTTTGATGTAGAAAAATCGAATGGCATTGATGCACAAATTAGGTGGAAAGACGCAAGAAATAGCTTTAGCGTTGGTGCATATTACACACGTTTTAGCAATTTTATCGGTTTATTCAGTACAGGTAACGATATTGAAATTGAACCTGGCGAATTTTTGCCAGAGGCTCAATTTGCTGCTGTACCAGCAGTATTTAAAGGCCTAGAGGCAGAAGGAAAATTTGGCTTATCTGATAATGTTAACTTGTTAGTACGTGGCGATTATGTGCATGCTAGAGATACGCGTAATAACGATTATCTACCGCGGATTTCACCCATGCGTTTAGGTGCTGGTTTGCAATATGCGCTTAACGGTTTTAGTGCGCGGCTAGATGTGTTGCGGGCGTTTAAGCAAGATAACACGGCCGATAACGAGCTTAAAACCGATGGTTACACCAATGTGAGCGCAATTGTGGCTTACAAGCTGCCAACTAAATTCAATATAGAACTGTTTGCTAAAGCCAATAACCTTTTAGATGATGAAATTCGCGAGCATGCATCATTCCTAAAAGACATCTCGCCAGCTGGCGAAAGATCGCTTTTAATTGGTGCCCGCGCTGATTTTTAATACTAAATTCTGATTTTCTCAGCAATTTAACATGCCCTGCAAGCCATTATCTATGCGGCCTGCAGAGCATGTGTCTTATATTACTTTTGTATTGATTTAACAATTTCACCCACCACCATGTGCCCACCAGCGGTGGTGAGATGATTATTATCAAAGTAATAGCTGTATTTATTGGTGCCAAACAAGCATTTTTCGGCGTCGCAAAAAATATCATCAAAGTTAATTAAATTTAACTGCCCAGCAGCCACATGTTGTTTAAACAGCGTGCTGACAAATACTTGCAGTTGTAAATGCTGCTGCTTAGAAACAGATAGTTCATGAATATTTTCAGTCACTTTGCTTAAGTCTTTAGTGTGTAATTTGTAATACAAATTTGGCACACCTAGCATTTGTTGTGGTACTTGCTCCACAACATAAAGTTGCACGCCAATACTGGCATAAGCATCTACCGTTTGTTTAAGCCCCACTTCAAATGCTTTTCTAGATGAGGCTCTGTCTTTTTTGCCATCTTTAGTCAAACCTATCCACGTTGCCTCAGTGCCATCGTAGCCACCATCGGTATAAGCCGACCAGCGACTAATTAAAAATATTTTTTTAATTTGATTGGTTTTTACGTAGTCAAACATACGCTGGTTGACCAAATGGCAGCCCACTTGCGCTTGATCGTTACGCAAAATATAAATACCTAATAATGGCGTGCAATAGCTAGTGCCGCTGTACACCCCGTGGATATTGGCTTGCAGGGCAGCTTCATTAAACGCATCAAATAAAGATTTGGAATGCGAATCACCAAACACAACAATTCCTGGTTTGGCTGCAGCTTTATTTTTAGTGCTCGTATTTTTAATGCCTATGTCGCACAGCCAATCTTTGTTAGTGGCCAGATTGGGCTTGTCAAAGCACGTGTCAGCGCGCTGCGTTAATCCAAACGAGCTGCTGAGTGATGTTGGCATATTAAAACGTTTTTCAAAGCCATTATTAACAAAGCCAACTAAACCAATAGTAATAAAAAATAAGCTGCCCAATAAACCAAACCAAAGTATTTGCTTGCGTGAGATAGTATTTTTGTTTCTAAATGGAGTTTCTACAAATTTCCATGTTAAAAAAGCCAGCAATAAGGTAGCGGCTATCAGCAATAAATACGTGACTTTGCTAGGCTGTTGCAGGCTGGCATAACGCGCAAAACTAAATAAAGGTTGGTGCCACAAATAAGTGCTATAACTAATCAAACCAATGCCTACCAGTAATTTTGTGCCTAGCAGTTTGCCAACTAAAGTTTGCGATTGACCGAATATCACAATCAACAAAGCACCGATGGTTGGTGGCAGCGCATAGACGCCAGGAAAGGTTGTAAATTTATCGTAAGCAAATATGGCATAGGTAATTAGAAACAAACCAAGCAAGCTGGCCGCTTGATGCAAAGGCAAATTGATTGCTCGTTTATTCTCTCGCGGTAACAGGTATAAAGCCGCCAGCGCGCCGATTAGTAGCTCCCAGCCGCGCGTTGGCAATAAATAAAATGAAACTGCAGCGAAACGTGTAAGCGCCCATTCTGATAAGGCCAAACTCACAATCGTTGCAAGCCATAAAGTACCTACAATCCAACGCTTACCAACAAATCGCCAAGCTAACATTAAAAAGAGGGGGAATAAGACATAATACTGCTCTTCTACCGCTAAACTCCAAGTGTGTAGTATCGGCTTTAGCTCGTTGGCAGTGGCAAAATAACC
>JANNWI010000202.1:0-1945 GCA_031414715.1 Methylophilaceae bacterium
CAAATTTCTGGCGAGTAAAGTGTAATAGCAGCGCTGGCTTTTAGCAGCATGCTAACTTTGCGTGTAGCAACGTCACCACCGCCGATAACGACACAATGACGGTTTTTGATATTAAAAAAAATGGGTAAGGCTTGCATAACAATTCTACTTGTAGCGAGAAGTCTATTTTACATCGCGCAATGCAAATACGCTAAAATTACGTTTTGATAGAAACGAAACAATTAGAAATCAGTATTTTGAGCAAAAAAGTCTTTATTAAAACCTTCGGCTGCCAAATGAACGAGTACGACTCGAGCCGCATGGCCGATTTATTGCATTCAGATAATGGTATGACGCAGACAGAGAACGTGGATGAAGCAGACGTGATTTTGCTGAACACCTGCAGCGTGCGTGAAAAGGCGGAGGATAAAGTATTTAGTCACCTTGGCCGATTTATTCCGCTAAAGGCAAAAAATCCTAATCTCATCATCGGTGTTGGTGGTTGTGTCGCTAGCCAAGAAGGCGATAATATTATCAAACGCGCGCCGTATGTGGATGTGGTATTTGGCCCGCAAACCTTGCACCGGCTGCCTGAGATGATTTTAGCCAAACAAAAAAGTGGCGTTTCGCAAGTGGATATTAGTTTTCCCGAAATTGAAAAATTTGACCATTTGCCACCACCGCGGGTAGAAGGTGCGACTGCGTTTTTGAGCATTATGGAAGGTTGTAGCAAGTATTGCAGCTTTTGTGTGGTGCCCTATACACGCGGCGAGGAAGTGTCGCGACCGTTTACTGATATTTTGCATGAAGCCGCACAATTGGCAGCAGCTGGTGTTAAGGAAATCACGCTGCTTGGCCAAAATGTAAATGCTTACAGAACGCATTTTGAAGGCGTGGAAGCTGATTTAGCCATGTTGATTGAAAGCATCGCAGAAATTCCCCAAATTGAGCGCATACGCTTTAGCACTAGCCACCCAAATGAAATGAACGAGCGTTTAATTAACTGCTTTGCCAACGTGTCAAAACTTGCGGTACAGCTGCATTTGCCCGTGCAAGCGGGTAGTGATCGTATTTTGATGGCAATGAAGCGTAATTACACGACTCTGCAGTACAAAAGCATCATTCGCAAACTCAAAATCGCTAGTCCTAATTTAACCTTTACCTCAGATATTATTATTGGATTTCCTGGTGAAAGCGAAGCCGATTTTGAGGCCACAGTGAAATTGGTGCAGGATGTAGGCTTTGATTATAGCTTTAGCTTTTTATATAGCCCGCGCCCTGGTACGCCAGCTGCATTTATCACAGATAATACGCCACAAGAAATAAAATTAGCGCGGTTAAGCAAACTGCAAGCGATTATCGAAGCACATGGCGATGCCATAAGCCGTAGCATGCTAGGCACGGTGCAACGCGTGTTAATTGATGGTATTTCTTGGAAAGATAAAAATTTGTTGGCAGGCAAAACCGACAATAATCGCGTGGTGGATATTGCAGGCAATAGCAGCTTAATCAATACGTTTGTGCACGTTAAAATCACCGATGTGACTAATCCCAAACGTTTATTTGGCGAAATACTGACTTAGATTGCATCAATTATGGAAATCACCTTAAAGCCCGAAGATAATACCCGCCTAGCCAACCTGTGTGGCGCACTAGACGAAAATATTAAGCAGATTGAAACTGCACTAGAAGTGAATATTAATCGCCGTGGCGGTACGTTTAATATTAGCGGCAAAACTGACAATATGCGCATAGCTGCGCAAATGATAGAAAATTTTTATGTACGCGCCAAAAAACCGCTAGCGCTTGAGGACATACAACTTGGCTTAGTTGAGGTAGATAAGCTCAAACCAGAAGAAGTGAACAGTAGCATGCCCGTACTGATGACGAGTCGTGGCGATTTAAACGGCAGCACACCACGCAAATTAGAGTATTTACAGCAAATTCAAGATAACTATGTAACATT
>JANNWI010000203.1:0-4218 GCA_031414715.1 Methylophilaceae bacterium
TAAAACTAATTTAGATCAGTTTGCCACTGGCTTGGTTGGCACGCGTTCACCTTATGGCGCATGTAAAAATAGCATCAATCCTGACTATATTTCTGGCGGCTCTAGCGCAGGTTCAGCGGTTAGCGTCGCGCTTGGTTTGGTAAGCTTTAGCTTGGGTACCGATACCGCAGGCTCTGGCCGTGTGCCAGCAGCTTTTAACAATTTGGTTGGCGTTAAACCCAGTCTTGGTTTACTTAGCACAGCTGGCTTGGTTCCCGCTTGCCGCACGCTCGATTGTGTATCAATATTTGCCAAAAATGCGGAAGAAGCTGCAACAGTGTTGGAAAGCGTGCAAGGCTTTGATGTAGATGATGCGTATTCGCGTGAATTACCAGCCAGCTTACCGTCAAATTTAGCCAGAAATTTTAAATTTGGCGTGCCAAAGCTCAGTCAGTTAGCATTTTTTGATAATGCAGAAACACCACAATTATTTCAGCAAGCCATTGGCAAGTTAGAGGCTATTGGCGGCAGTGTGGTAGAAATTGATTTTGCACCATTTATCGAAACGGCTCAGTTGTTGTACCAAGGGCCGTGGGTGGCAGAACGTTACGCAGCGATAAAAGATTTTTTTGATGCAAAACCTGAGGCGATTTTTCCTGTTACCAAGCAAATCATTGGCAACGCAGCTAAATTTAGTGCTGCAGATACTTTTAATGCCATGTATCAATTAAAGGCACTGCAACGTAAGGCTGCTGGGGTTTGGCATGATATTGATGTGTTGATTACACCTACTGCTGGCACCATTTATACCATCGCCAAAGTTAATGCCGACCCAATTCAAACCAATACTAATTTAGGCTATTACACCAACTTTATGAATTTGCTAGATATGGCGGCAATCGCTGTGCCCACTGGTTTCTATGCCAATGGCATCGGCTTTGGCGTCACCATTAGCGCGCCTGCATTTAGCGATGCAGCATTACTTAATTTAACACGCCGCATGACAGAGGAAAGATAAAAATGATGATTAAAGTAGCCGTTTGTGGCGCACACATGCTAGGTTTGCCGCTAAATGCGCAATTAACTGCTTTGGGTGGAGAATTTGTAGAAGCAACACACACGTCGGCAGATTATCAATTGTTTGCGCTAAATAGCTTTACGCCGCCACGCCCAGGTTTGTTGCGTGTGTTAGAAAACGGTGCTGCCATTGCCTTAGAAGTTTGGCAGCTTCCGATTGATAACTACGGTAAGTTCGTAGCAACTGTGCCAGCGCCATTAGGTTTTGGCACGTTAACTTTGGCAGATAACAGTCAAGTACATGGGTTTTTGTGCGAAGCGTATGCAACAAAAAACGCCATTAATATCAGCCAATTAGGCGGTTGGCGCGCATATCTAGCTTCTGTTTAAGTTAGTCTTTATTTAGCATGTTAAAAGGGTGTGCAAAAAATGAATATTACCAGCACTTTTAAAAATACAGACAGTGTGTTACCAAATAGTTTAGCGTTCAGTTTTGCTATTGTTGGCTATGCGCTTGGCGTTTACATGCTGTTTAGCAATCATTGGTTAGTTAATATTGCAGGCGTTTTACTAACCGCGCAAAGCTTGATTATTAGCGCCTATTTACTGCACGATTTTTCGCACTGGAGCATCTTTAAAACGCCTGAACTGAACCGCAGCTGGGGCATGTTCATGAGCTGGATTAATGGCAGTTGCTACAGCACGTTTGAAGAGATTCGCAGTAAGCACATGCACCACCATGTCGATCGCGCCGATGTGTTGACTTTTAATGTGCAACATTTGATGCGAGATATGCCAAGTTTTGCACGCAACATGATCAAATTTTTTGAATGGGCATATATACCTGCGCTAGAAATTCTGATGCATTTTTTGGTGATTATTTTGCCATTTATTAAGCCAGAATGGCACTACAAACGCCCGCGCTTGCTGGCTATTCTGCTCATTCGCGTTCCGATATTCGCGCTAATGGCATGGTGGTCAATAAAAGCTTGGCTGCTATATTTGTTGGCTTACGGCATTATGCTCACTGCGTTGCGTTTTGCTGATGCGTTTCAGCATACTTATGATGTGTTTTTAGAGGCTGATTTAGCGCAAGCTGGCGGCAAGATTAAAGACGAAAAACTACGCGACCGCGCATACGAGCAAGCGAATACTTTTTCCAACTTAACTTCGCTAAAATATCCTTGGCTCAATCTAATATTTTTGAATTTCCCTTACCATAACGCGCATCACGAAAAACCCGTTGCGCCTTGGTATAAATTGCCGCAGCTACACCAACAGTTATTTGGCGATTCGCCTTTGTTGCCAGTTATTCCCATGTCAAAACTGCTGTTGGCGTATCACCGCCACAGAGTTAAAAGGTCACAAAGCGATGATTATGGGGTGCTGACCAATGATAGTGCAAACGCCTTTATTGGCGCGGCTGGCGTATCTTTTTTAACTGCGCTATGATGGCTAATCATGACATCCGTCACTAAATTTTGGCCAATTTTAACCGCTACACACTTTTACGATAAATCGATTTCTACCTTTAATCGCGGCGCAGGGAAGATGATAGAAGCGCCAATCTTGGCTTATTTAATTGAGACCAAAAACGGCCGTATTTTGTACGATGTGGGTTGTGATTACCATAAAATCAACAACTCTGCTTTGCGAGCCAAATACTATAACCCAGAGCTTGGTTTTGGTGCGCCAGTGATGGAGGAATCACAACGCTTGCCCAATCAACTGGCGAAAATGGGTTTAAAGCCTACCGATATTGATGTGATTTTTATTGGGCACCTGCATTTTGACCACGCAGGCGGTTTGTGCGATTGCGGCAATGTTGAAGTGCACATTCAAGCCGACGAATTAGCCAACGCAAACACCGAAGATATTGCCTATTTTGATGATGAAATTATCAAACAAACCAATTGGAAAGTAAAACAAGGTGAGTATGACTTAGTCCCTGGCGTGCGCGCGATTAGCTCACCTGGCCACACCGCTGGCCATATGTCGTTATGGATAGAGTTGCCAACAGGCGCGCCGATTATACTCGCTGGCGATGCTGCTGATTTAACCGAAAACATAGTCCATGAAGTCGCACCTGGCAATTGTTGGCAAGATAAAACAGAACTTGCGGTAGAAAGCATACGCAAGCTCAAAGCGCTCGCAAGCGCAGAAAAAGCCAATCTTTGGCCGAATCACGATATGGCGTTTTGGCGCACCTTAAAACAATTTCCTGAGTTTCACTCGTGAACAAGTATCAGCCTGTACCAAGCAACTATATAGGTGTTTGGCAACGCGAATTGCTAGAAACTGCCACAGCAAAAGATGACAGATCATTAGTGTTGTGGATGCAAACGGCGCAATATCACATCGATATTCGCATCCCTGCAAATCGCCCACAATTACCTCAAGTAGAAAAGCTAGAAGATTATACAAATGAAGAGCTGCAGCAACTCGCCACCCAGCAAGGCTTTGCAGGCATCACGCAAGTCACATTAGCGACTAGCAATAGCTCAGACCTTTGCCAATGGCATCGCGAAATAGATTATCAGCCAAAAACTAATGCGCGCGATATTGGCAAAATGGTATTTACAGATGCTAATACCGTGATAGAAACTGGCATAGATGAAGCCTATCTTGAAGTGTGGCGACGATTAGAAAATAGCCAAAAACAGTGTTTGTTTAAATTCACAACCGGCAAAAATCGCAAAGGTCTAGAATCGCCAGCCTATTTAATGCGAGTGGGCAATTGGGTGGCTTTTGCAAGGCCGCGACAAGCTGCATTACCTAAAAGCACTTCGTTAAGTGACGCGATAACAAGCCACAACCCCCAGAGCGAGCAGCTATTGGATTGGCTAGACATGGAAATCTCATTCGGCGAGATGCTTGATGATAAACATTGGAAAATCAAACACTCTACTTTGCCATTTAAAGAGCAGTTGACTGTCTCTTAAGGGTCGAAAGTATCGGTACGCCAACGTCCGCTATTAGGAAGCGAAAATTTCAAATCAAATTAAGGCGAATGTCAAATATCATTATTTAACTGAGGTGCTTGACCATACAGCGCAGCCAAAACGTAACTAATTGACACTAAACATGACTAACTTGTACTAAATGTAGCTAACTTAATAAGTTGCGAGCGTTGCAAGTTATTGATTTATATAGGCCTGTTACCAGGCCTACGTTCTTTTAATCCGTTTGTCGTGGGTTCGATCCCCGCACGCCCTACCAAAT
>JANNWI010000204.1:0-26406 GCA_031414715.1 Methylophilaceae bacterium
AAAAATAGCCCAAAATGCTGCTGATGACATAGTGTGCTTAACACCAAAATCATGACCAATTTTTTGCACAATACGTGCTTTTTTAATCAAGTTATATTTAAAAAACGTTGTCCAGCTATACTTTAAAACACGGTGATCAAAACGTTCTGGCTCGATAGTGCGCTCTGCAAATAAGTTGTTGCTGTGAATATCGGGAAGCAGATTTTTTTGTTTGAATGTTTTGAGTAAGCTAATGTTATAAAAAGGCTCAAAATCCTGCACATTAGGGCCAACTAATAGAATATTTCGCGACTTAATTTCTTGGTAGGCAATTTGCCATGTCTGCAAAAAACCTTCTAAAGAATAACCAGCCCAGCGCTTACGATTAATGGTGGTGCCAATTTCTATTTGTGCCACTTGGCTACCAAAAGTATCTAACACTGTTTGTAAAAATTCGCGCCAAGCAGCTTGCTCCGCAGCATTTTGCATATTTTTTGCGGCACTAAAAGGTTGAATAATATGTAGGGTGACATTTAGGTTGCGCGAAATGAGCGCACGCAAAAATCGTGCATTAAAATTGGTTAAATCGCCATAGGTAAAATCTAGGCGCACTTGTTTGATACCCAACGCCTTTACCTGCGCAATCACGTAGGCATCCATGGTTGGGTCTGCGTTGCTGGCCACGCAGACACCAAAGAAGTTATCAGGTATAAGATGATTGGTTTGCGGTAAATGGCCTTTCTTTATGTACAGCTTACCACTTAATAGATAACGTAAACCATCGCGGATGACTCGCCCAGTAAGCATAGAAGCCTGTTTTGCTATCATTTAATCAAGCTCATTAAGGCAAATGGTAGCGTTGTTCGGTGTAAAGTAAAGCAGGCAGTAGTGAGTTTGCAAGCGCGCGTTGCTCAATTTCTTTGGCATTGGCAGGCGGCGCGATTTCGTTTAGATGCTTAGCCTGCGTATCATACACGCCATGCGCTGGTGCTTTGCCTTCACGCAATACCACTACATTATTGCCATCAGCTGTTTGCTGCATCCATGCGAAATTGTAGTTATATTGCATCATGGCGCGACCTAAATAGTCGGCGGGCTCTTTTGATAAATCGCGCCCTGTCATCGGGTGCTGGCCGTTAATACCCATTAGGGATAAAACGGTGACAGGTAAATCAATTTGGCTGGTAATACTTTTAATTATTTGCGGTTTAATATCAGCGCCCAAAATAAGGCCGGGAATATGAAAATGCTCAATAGGCACCAGTGTGTTGCCGCGCACGCGGATATCATGGTCAGCCACAATTAAAAATACTGTATCTTTCCAGTATGGACTTTTTTTGGCTTTCTCAAAAAATTGCCCAATCGCATAATCTGCATATTTAACGGCGTTGTTATCGGTGGCTTTGGGCTGCTCATACAATTCAATGCGCCCATCGGGGAATTCAAATGGCGCATGATTTGACGATGAAAATGCTAAGGTAAAAAATGGCTTACCGCTGGCATGGTGTGCCATTAATTGTTCATGCGTTTTATTCAGCAAATCTTCATCGGATGCGCCCCAGCTGCCCATAAACACAGGATTTTTATAATCTTTTTGATCGGTAATTTGATTAAAGCCATTACCCAGAAAAAAGCTGCGCATATTATCAAAATGTGATTCGCCACCATAGATAAATTCCGCGTTATAGCCTTTTTTGGTTAATAGGCTGGCAAGCGTGAAAAAGTTTTTTTGACTAAGAGATAATTTAACCGTGCTTTCCGATGGCGTTGGTTGAAAGCCAGCTGTAACCGCCTCAATGCCACGCACAGAGCGGGTACCAGTGGCATAAAGCTGTTCAAACCAAATGCCTTCGTTTTTGAGCTTTTCTAAATTAGGTGTAACTGGTTTGCCACCCAGTGATTCCACAAAACCCGCACCTAAACTTTCTTGCAAAATAATCACTAAATTTAGTGGTTTATCGCGCTTGGCAGAAGGCACCAGTGTTTTTAAAGTCGGTATTTCGGCATCAGTTGCGCCTGTCAGTTTGAAAATATCTGCTCGTTCCATCTTGCCGTAAATTTGGCTGGATTTGCTTTCGTGCTGTAAATCATAAATGGCATAAAACACGGAGTAGCCAGAATTAAGTACCAAGCTATTGACCATACTGTCGGGAGTGAAGGCAAATAATGCAGGATTTGCAGGGCGATGGCCTAAAGTTGAACGTATCGCAAAAGCCGCTAATAAAAATATGAATGGCCAAGCTAACCATAATTTTTTATTAGACCAGTTAGGCTTTGCTTGTAACCAAGGCTGCATAAAACGGCGCATTGCCCATACGGCCAACAGCACAAAACCAATGCTGGCAAACACATGAATTTTAAAACCACCCAACAACATACCCACAACTTCATGCGGATATTTTAAATACTCCACAAATAAACGATTAGGTCGTACGTCATATTCAGCAATAAATCCAGGTGTTGCGGCTTCCAAAAATACTAATAGAACAATGGTAACGATGACCCAAATATAAGTGAATATTTGCCAAGTTCTAAATAAACGCTTAATGGCTATAATTGGGGCTAATAAAAGTGGAATTAACGCCAATAAGCTTAATTGAATAATGTCAACGCGAACGCCTTGTAAGAGAATTTCGACCAATTTGCCAGAGCTTATCACGCGGTCAAATTTCCATAAAATTAACCCAAAGCGCGAAAGCGATAAAATAATTAAGCCTAACAAAAGCATGGCAATAATCGGCGCAAACCGACCAAGTTTGACAGAAAAGCGACAAATAGCGATTTGCAGATTTTTAATAGCTAACATAGATAAATTGGCTAATTATAATAAGCCAATATTATACGATTAATCAGATGAGTTTTGCCGTAAGCGCTTAAATGACAATACGCAAACGGATAGTAAAATAATGGCACCAAATATAAATGTAATGTGAATGACAGGCACATTATTTTTTTGCAGCATAATGTACAAGCCAATTAAAGTCAGCATGCAAAAGTTTTCAAAAAAGTTTTGTACTGCTACCGCGTTACCTGCGCCCACTGTTTCATGGCCACGTTCTTGCAGCAAAGCATTCAGCGGCACCACATAAAAGCCACCTGTTATACCAACTAAAACTAATAAAATAATGGCAATTGTCAGGCTGCTTGTGTACGCAAATAGCATAATAAACAGGCCTATAAGTAAGCCGGCGGGCAATACGCGGTTGATATTTTTTAGGCTGACCAAATTGGCCGCTAGCGCTGCACCGACTGCAATTCCTATTGCCACTGTGCCGCTTAAATTGGCTGGCATACTCATATCGTTGTTGCCAAGCGCTACTGGCACCCAAGCCACTAGTAATAAGCGCAATGTAGAGCCAGCGCCCCAAAATAGGCTAGAACCGACTAGCGAAAAGCGCGCATCTTTGTTTAGCGTTAAAACTTTGAGTGCCTCAAAAAATTCTTTTGCAAGCTTGACCGGATGAAATTGAGTATCTAGCCTAGCAACGGGTAGCCGTGGTATAAATGTATTAGCGATTACCGCTAAAAAATAGCACCCACATATTGAAATTAAGGCGATTGAAACGGAAATATCGGCCAGCTTTCCGCCAAGTACTGCGCCCAATAAAATGGCTATGATGGTTGAACCTTCCATTAAACCATTGGCTTTCACTAATTTTTCAGCAGGCACTAACTCACTCAAAATGCCGTATTTGGCGGGCGAATAAGCCGCCGCACCAATTCCAACTAAGCCATAAGCAAATAAAGGGTTAACGCCTGCAAACATCGCAACAGCACCTAATAATTTGAGCATGTTGGCAATGAACATGACACTGCCTTTTGGAAACCCATCTGCAAATGGCCCAACAAAAGGGGCGAGCACGATGAACGCAAGTACGAAAAACTCTTGCAGCATAGGGATTTGCCAGCTAGGTGCGGCATATGATTTCAACAATGCAATTGCGGCAAAAAGCAATGCGTTATCGGCCAGTGCTGATATAAATTGCGCAATATAAATGGCAATCATGCCGCGCGAAAATAAGTGTTGATGATTGAGCAATTTTTATTATTATCAAACAGACCGTGAAATTATGCTGCTTCAGCCATTTGTTTTAGCGTCACATAGTCGGTTTTACCAGTGCCCAAAAGTGGAATTTCTTCAACTGCAATAATTTTTCGCGCAACAGCTAGCTCTGGCAGCCCAAGATTTCTCGCGACAATTTGTAAGTCCTCACGTTTCAGTTTTTTATCTGTTGTGAACAGCATAATACTTTCACCCCGTTGCGCGTCGGCAACAGAGCTAGCAGCGTGTTGCTGCTCTGGTGCGGCGGTGTTGGCGATGTGCTCTACCACTTCTAAAGAGACCATTTCGCCTGCCACTTTGGCAAAGCGTTTGACGCGGCCTCTGATATGAATAAAACCTTGTGCGTCAATTTCCACAATATCGCCCGTGTTATACCAGCCGTCAGGCGGTGGATTGAGTACGCCAGGTTTGTCAAACAGATAGTAGCCAAGCATAACGTTCTCACCTTTTACATGCAATAAGCCGCCATTAGTAATGCCAGGAACCGCTTCCAGATTGGCTTCCATGCCAGTCACTAATTGGCCAACGCTACCATTCAAATTTGCGGTTGGCGAGTTAATGGCGACAGCTGGCGCACATTCTGTTGTACCGTAACCTTCTAAAATGTTGATACCAAATTTTTCTTGATAAGTCTTGCGCACTTCATCATTTAACTTTTCAGCGCCGGCAACGACAATTCTCAGCTTTGAAAAATCGTTTGGATGCGCGAATTTAGCGTAATTACCCAAGAAAGTACTGGTAGCAAAAAATACGGTGCAATCTTTGTTGTTGATGAGTTCAGGAATCACTTTGTATTGCAAGGGTGAAGGGAATATATTGATTTTAATGCCATTGAGTATGGGAATGAGCGAGCCAGTAAATCCAAATGAGTGAAAAACAGGTAACACCATCATAAATTTATCGGCTGCAGTAAACTCGATAACAGATAATATTTGTGCAATATTAGCCAAAATGCTTTTGTGCGAGTGCACCACGCCCTTTGGTTTTCCCTCGCTGCCAGAAGTGAATAAGACGACGGCTGTTTCTTTGTGCGAGCTGGTCTCCATGGCAGAGCGCGGATAATGCAGCGCATAGCCCATTAGCCAAGCACGATCTATCACGCCAAACTGCACGCGTAAATCTTCTAAATAAACCACATTGAGATTTTGCAAACTGGCGACGACCGTTTCAAGTGTCGCAGCCTCTATAAATTTACGCGAGGTGATGACGGTTTTAATATTTGCAGCTATGCAAGCGTTTTGTAAGCCCGCCGTACCAGAGGTGTAATTAAGCATGGCGGGAACACGGTTAAACGCGCTCATGCCTAAAATAAGTGCCAATGTATTGGTGATATTGGGCATGAGCACACCGACCACCTCACCTGGGTTGCTCACTTTGCTGGCTATACGGCCAAGTGCTAAGCTTTTCTTTAGCAAATCTTGGTAGGTTTCTTCGGTTTCATTCATGTCTTCGATGAGTTTATAATCACCACCAAATTTATCAACTGCATCCAAAAATGCTTCAAACAAAGTGCGGCTTTTTTGTGATTCAAACAACATTTTTTGCATGACACTGCGCATACCCTCGCCTGCAATGCGACGCCGTTGCTTGCCAGTGGGAAAGCTACGATGTGTGGCTTTTGGCATCACAATGTTGGTGCTTGGCAGCACAGTCAGTGTAACGCGTGGAAATAAGCGTTTAAGTTGGTGACGTGATAAGCGCCCAAAATAGGATTCGCCTGCGCCATCAATACGTACAGGTAAAACGGTTGCGCCTGTTTTGCCAGCCATGAATCCAGGGCCGTCATACACTTTTTGTATTTCGCCTGTTGCGGTGACACGCCCTTCTGGAAAAACCACTACATTTTCACCAGACTCAAGTATTTTGATGACTTTTTTCATGGCGATAGGATTGGTGGTATCGACTTCTACATGGCGCGTTAAACGTAGCGCTTGTCTAAATGCCCATTTTTGGTAGGTTGATCTGTGTACGACAAAGGTGGCTTTTTTGGGTAAAAATATGCACAGCAATAAACCATCTAAAAATGATTCATGGTTGGCGACAATCAATAGGCCATCTTCAGCGGGCACATTTTCTAGGCCGCGCACTTCTACACGAAATAGTATTTTGCTGATAAATCGTAACAGACTTGCAAGCATGGGATATTCCTCTTAAATCTTGTTTTTTGCTAAATATTATTAAATTGGGTGACTAAATTGGGGTAATAATGTGTTGCTGCAGTAAGCTTAAGTTTAGCGCTAATTTGCATGCTAATAGTACACGTTGACGCTATTTGTTACCAAGTGTTACAAGCAAATCTGTGATGCCTTTTTACGCACTCACAATTACAGTTGTTGTGACTTATTAGATAATAGTCTTAATATATTTAAATTATATGCCCTGAGAGCCAATATCCATGGGGTTCTCAGAGCATTTAAATTCTCTCGCAGTCAATATTAAGTGAAATTATAAATAAAGCACACATAAAAGCGGGCGCCGAGGCGCCCGTTTATTTACTGCTCACCTATCTTTTATGAATGATAAGCGCGCTCGCCGTGCTCTGTGGTATCTAACCCTTCACGCTCAGACTCTTCAGATACACGCAGACCAATCACCAAATCGACAATTTTAAGCGCAATAAATGACACTACTGCAGATACTACAATTGCAGTACCAACAGCCCATAACTGCGCTGTCATTTGTGTAGCAAAGTTATACTCTGCAACTCCATTGGTTACATAGTCAATCACGCCTGCGCCACCCAATGCAGGGTTAACAAATACACCTGTTAACAATGCACCTACAATGCCGCCTACTGCGTGAATGCCGAATACATCTAGTGCATCATCGTAATTGAACATGTATTTCACTTTGGCCACAAAGATATAGCAAATTGGTGATACAACCAACCCAATCAAAATTGCACCCATTGGACCTACAAAACCACAAGCTGGTGTAATAGCAACCAAGCCAGCAACTGCGCCAGAAGCCGCGCCTAGCATCGATGGTTTTGATTTACCAAACCATTCAACTGCCATCCAAGAGATAGTGGCCGCACCTGTTGCAATCATGGTATTAATCATGGCTAAACCTGCATAACCATTGGCCTCCAAATTAGAGCCTGCGTTAAAACCAAACCAGCCAACCCATAATAACGACGCACCTACCATAGTCAAAGTTAAGCTGTGCGGCGTCATCGCTTCACGACCATAACCAATACGTTTACCTAACACAATGCAAGCCACTAAACCTGCGATGCCAGCATTAATATGAACAACCGTGCCACCTGCAAAATCCAGCGCGCCTTTTGCCCATAGCCAACCTGCATTGGCAGCAACTGTTGTAAATGATTCAGCCGTAGTAATCGCATCTGGGCCATCCCAATACCAAACCATATGCGCCATCGGCAAATAAGCAAACGTAAACCAAAGCACCATAAAAGCTAACATGGCTGAAAATTTCATGCGTTCAGCAAATGCACCGATAATCAACGCTGGTGTGATGGCTGCAAAAGTTAATTGAAATGCGACGAAAATATATTCAGGAATATAAACACCTTTACTAAAAGTAGCCGCAGATGAATCTGGTGTAATGCCTAGTAAAAATACTTTTGCGAAACTACCAAAAAATGGATTGCCGCCTGTAAATGCGACGCTGTAGCCATAAATAGCCCATAAAACGCCCATTAATGAAAAGATCACAAACGTTTGCATTAATACGCTCAACATATTTTTTTGGCGCACCAAACCGCCATAAAATAAGCCTAAACCTGGAATCACCATCAAGGTGACTAGAACGGTTGAAACCAACATCCAAGCGGTATCACCTTTATTAATCACTTGGGTTACTGCAGGTGTAGCCGCTACCTCGGCTGGTGCAGCTTCTGCAGGTGCAATTTCAGCTACCGCTGCATCAACTGCAACTGCTGCTTCCGCAACTGCTTCTACTGTTGTTGCAGCAGCTTCTGTCGTTACATCAGCTGCAGTAGTCGCCATATCTTCAGCATAACTCACAGGTGTTAACCCTAAACCCACTAAGGCAACCAACGATAATATCGATAAACATTTCTTCATTTCAGCGCCCCTTTAAAGTGCATCAGGACCGGTTTCACCGGTACGTATGCGATAAACTTGTTCTAAATTAAACACAAAAATTTTACCATCACCAATTTTGCCAGTTGCGGCAGCTTTTTCTATGGCATCAACCACTTGGTCTACCATGTCATCTTTAATCGCCACTTCTAATTTTACTTTTGGCAAAAAATCCACCACATATTCTGCGCCGCGATACAGCTCGGTATGACCTTTTTGGCGACCAAAGCCTTTCACCTCTGTTACCGTAATGCCTTGCACGCCAATGGCAGACAAAGCTTCACGCACTTCGTCAAGCTTAAACGGCTTGATAATTGCGGATACGAATTTCATCTTACAATCCCCTTTATGTTTAAAACAAATAAAATAAAACCACATTTAGCAATAGCAAAGCGCGTGCCAACAAAAAATATGTTTATAATCAATTAGATAGTCAATAATTAAACAGTAGCACATTTGCGGTTTAGCCGTTAAAATCTGCTAACTGCTACAAAATAACGAGGAATTGCCATGTTTAACTCAGAAAAAATTAATGAAATATCCAATAAAATCAATGAGATGATTAAATCAAGCCCGCTGGCCGATGTGGAAAAGAACATTAATGCACTCATTCAGGGCGCATTCACCAAAATGGAGCTTATTTCGCGCGAAGAGTTTGATGTGCAAGCGGAAGTGCTGCGTAACACGCGCGAAAATCTCACAAAACTTGAAGTAAAATTGGCCGAGTTAGAAGCGCAATTGAAGCAAAAATAATGTCTTTAGCCGTTCTTTACAGCCGCGCGCTAAGCGGCATGGATGCGCCAGAAGTGGTGGTAGAAGTTCACCTTGCCAATGGTTTGCCACAATTTGCCATTGTTGGTTTACCCGAAGCGGAGGTGAAAGAAAGTAAAGACCGCGTACGTGCCGCCATTCTTACGGCGCAGTTTGAGTTTCCCGCAAAACGTATCACGGTAAACCTTGCGCCCGCCGATTTACCCAAAGAAAGTGGTCGTTACGATTTACCGATTGCATTAGGAATCCTAGCGGCCAGTGGTCAAATTCCAACAGAGCCGTTGGCGCACTATGAAATTGCAGGTGAGTTAGCGCTCACTGGCGAGCTGCGCCCAATTCGCGGCGCGCTGGCGATGACTTATCATATGGTGCAAAATCAAATTGCAGATCACAAAAATAAAACTAAGCGTGCGTTTATTCTGCCCAACATGAGTGCACAAGAGGCGAGTTTGGTAAAAGATGCCATTATCTACCCCGCCAATACCTTGCTAGACGTTTGTGTGCATTTAAGCGGCCAAGCTCCGCTAAACCAGTACCAATCTAGCGTGCAAGCGCAAAGCATTATTTACCTAGATTTCAATGAAGTCAAAGGACAATTGCAAGCTAAGCGCGCGCTCGAAATCGCCGCTGCAGGCGGTCATAGTGTGCTAATGAGTGGCCCGCCAGGTACTGGCAAAAGCATGTTGGCCACACGTTTTGCAGGCATATTGCCCAGTATGACAGAGCAAGAGGCGCTGGAAAGCGCAGCGATTCAATCACTCAACGGCGCATACAAATTAGAAAACTGGAAGCGCCGACCTTATCGTTCACCGCATCACACCGCGTCTGGTGTGGCTTTGGTGGGCGGTGGTGGCATTCCGCGGCCAGGTGAAATATCGCTGGCGCATCATGGTGTACTATTTTTAGATGAGCTGCCAGAATTCGAAAGAAAAGTATTAGAAGTGCTGCGTGAGCCGCTAGAAAGTGGAAAAATTACCATCAGCCGCGCCGCACGCCAAGCAGATTTCCCCGCGTCATTTCAATTACTCGCCGCCATGAACCCCTGCCCATGCGGCTATTTGGGGCATTTCAACAACAAATGCCGCTGCACGCCCGATAATGTAGCGCGCTATAAAGCCAAAATTTCTGGCCCACTATTAGACCGCATTGATATGCACATCGAAGTGCCTGCGCTAAAACAAGATGAAATGACGTCTGCAACCAATGCAGAAAACAGCGATGCTATTAGAGCTAGAGTTGAAAAAGCACGCGAGCTGCAATTAAAACGTCAAGGCAAAGCCAATTTTGCGTTAGGAAGTTTAGAGATTGACGAATTCTGCCAACCCGACGATGCAGGTTTAACCTTGCTTAAAACTGCAATTTCACGCTTAAATCTCTCTGCACGGGCGTATCACCGCATATTAAAAGTTGCCAGAACCATTGCCGATGTTGCGGGTGAACCAGCCATTAAGCCCAATCACATTGCTGAAGCGGTGCAATACAGGCGTGGCGATAGTAATTGAGTATGTTATTCGTATGCATGCACTTTAAATTACATGGCACTTTAAGTTGGGTTGCCCTTTAAGTTAGGCTGCCCTTTAAGCTTAAGTTTTGATTTAATTAAGCGTAATCTGACATGTCTATAATAAATAAACCTTATGTGAAAGCAAACAATGCCAGCGGATTCTGAATCAAAAGTCGCCAATCAAGCCAGCCCAGAGGTATTGGCCGATCATTTACTTCCATCAAACAATCCGTTGCAAGTGAAAAATGTTGCTTTACTCATTATTTCAAGCATCGCTGTTATTTTTGCAATGGATTGGGCGCAAAGTTTTATTGTCACCGTATTGTTAGGCGGATTGTTAGCGTACGCATTAAACCCTTTAGTAGTCAGGCTTGAAAGCTTTAAAGTTCACCGTGTTATTGGCTCGTCGGTGATTATCATCGCTTTAGTGGCTGGCATCATCTTTTCTGGATACGCGCTGCGTGGTCAAGTGCAGTCCATCATTTCAATCTTACCTGAAGCTGCAATTAAACTGACTTCTGGTATTGCTGTTAAGCGCGGTGACCCATTGACCAATATGCAAAAAGTACAAATTGCAGCTAATCAAGTTGAAACGGCTGCTAGCTCTGTTGAAAATAATATTAAAAATAAAAAAACCCCAGTCATGCGTGTGGTTTTAGAAGAGCCTAAATTTAAAATTGGCGATTTTCTTTGGCGCAGTTCTTTAGGGGTTTTTGGCTTTATAGCAGAAGCGATTACCATGATTTTTCTCGCTTACTTCTTGCTGTTGTCTGGCGACACCTTTAAGCGCAAGCTGGTTAAAATTACGGGTCCGTCTTTAACGCAAAAAAAAATCACAGTCAACATACTCATGGATATCAATAGCTCGATACAAGGCTATATGTTCATGCTATTAATCACCAATGTGATTGTGGGCATTTTATCTTGGGTGGCATTTCGTGCGCTTGGTTTAGAAAACTCGGGCGCGTGGGCTGTTGCGGCAGGTTTTATGCACATAGTGCCTTATTTTGGACCTGTTGCCACAGCAGCAGCCACTGGCATGGCCGCTTACATGCAATTTAATTCTATATTGATGGCACTACTGGTTTCGGGTGCGTCTATTGTTATCGCCACAGTAGTTGGCGTATTTATTACCACTTGGATGACAGGTCGCATTGCCAAAATGAACGCTGCAGCAGTTTTTATAGCACTTATCTTTTTTTCTTGGCTGTGGGGGCTGTGGGGCATGCTATTAGGTATACCTGTTATTGTTATTTTAAAAGTTATTTGTGAGCACATAGAACATTTACAACCCGTTGCAGAACTTCTGGGGGAATAAAATTTTTTAACAACTTAATTGTTTAATGAATGTCCTTGCAACATCGCTTTATACAGCGCCATTTTGTTGATTGGTAATAGAAATGAAACTGCTCCAACATGATAAAATAATGGCTTAGATTATTAATCGAAAATTCAATGCTAGTAAACATTTCACCTACCGAAACGCAACTTCGAGAAATACTTAAAAATCGTATCTTAATTTTAGATGGTGCGATGGGCACCATGATTCAGCAATATAAATTGACTGAAGCCGATTACAGAGGCGATAGATTTGCTAGCTTTGCAGCGCCAGCAGGTCAGCGCGAACTATTTGTAAAAGGCAATAATGAGCTGTTAAGCCTAACGCAGCCGCACGTGATTCAAGAAATTCACGAGCAATATTTGGCTGCAGGCGCAGATATTATTGAAACCAACACCTTTGGTGCAACTAGTGTGGCGCAAGATGATTATCACATGGCGCACTTGGTTGTTGAAATGAACGTGCAGTCCGCCAAATTAGCTCGTGCCGCTTGCGACAAATATAGCATGCCAGATAAACCGCGCTTTGTGGCAGGTGCGCTTGGCCCTACGCCAAAAACCGCCAGTATTTCGCCCGATGTAAACGACCCCGCCGCGCGGAATGTGAATTTTGACCAGTTAGTAAACGCTTACTTAGAACAAGCGCGCGCATTGGTTGAAGGCGGCGCGGATATTTTAATGGTGGAAACCATTTTCGATACACTCAATTGCAAAGCGGCTTTGTTTGCGATTGATACGTTTTTTGACGAAGTTGGCTACAAGCTGCCGATTATGATTTCTGGCACGGTAACCGATGCTTCTGGGCGTATTTTATCTGGTCAAACGGTGACTGCATTTTGGCATTCGGTGCGTCATGCCAAGCCGCTAACTGTTGGACTTAACTGTGCTTTGGGCGCCACATTAATGCGCCCATATGCAGAAGAGTTGAGCAAAATCGCCGATACATTTGTGTGCATATACCCCAATGCTGGTTTGCCTAACCCCATGAGTGATACCGGTTTTGATGAAACACCAGAGGTGACGTCAAGCTTGG
This sequence comes from Methylophilaceae bacterium, assembly GCA_031414715.1. Lineage (GTDB taxonomy): Bacteria > Pseudomonadota > Gammaproteobacteria > Burkholderiales > Methylophilaceae > Methylotenera_A. The sequence goes on from JANNWI010000204.1 coordinate 12,759, forward strand.
TAAAAGAATTTGCCAATAGCGGCTTTATTAATATTGCAGGTGGCTGCTGCGGGACGACTCCATCTCATATCAATGCGATTTACGAATCTATTAAAAATATAAGTCCAAGAATGGTGCCTCAGCAACCAATATCCATGCGCCTTGCAGGGCTAGAGCCTTTCGTCGTTGATGAAAGCTCTTTATTTGTTAACGTGGGTGAGCGTACAAATGTGACGGGCAGTAAAGCCTTTGCGCGGCTGATTATTAACGAGCAATATGAAGAAGCGCTAAGTGTGGCGCGTCAACAAGTAGAAAACGGCGCGCAAGTGATCGACATCAACATGGATGAAGGCATGTTGGACGCCCTTAAAGCCATGACACACTTTTTGAATTTAATCGCCAGCGAACCCGATATTGCGCGCGTGCCAGTGATGATTGATTCCAGCAAATGGAGCGTGATTGAAGCTGGCTTAAAATGCGTGCAAGGCAAGGCGATTGTTAATTCCATCTCGATGAAAGAAGGCGAAGCAGAATTTTTACGCCAAGCCAAGCTATGCCGCAGTTACGGCGCGGCAGTCATCGTGATGGCGTTTGACGAAAAAGGCCAAGCCGATACGTTTGAACGTAAAACCGAAATCTGCAAACGTGCTTATGATTTATTAGTCGCGCAAGGCTTTCCGCCAGAAGATATTATTTTCGACCCGAATATTTTTGCTATTGCCACGGGCATTGAGGAGCATAACAACTACGCGGTGGATTTTATTGAGGCCACGCGCTGGATTAAGCAAAACTTGCCACACGCTAAAATCTCTGGCGGTGTGAGTAATGTCAGCTTTAGCTTTCGCGGTAACGACCCCGCGCGCGAGGCGATTCACACCGTATTTTTGTATCACGCCATTAAAGCGGGCATGACCATGGGCATTGTGAATGCGGGCATGATGGGCATTTATGACGATTTGCCAGCAGAGCTAAAAGAGCGTGTGGAGGATGTTGTGCTGAATAGGCAAGCCGACTCCACCGAGCGCATGATTGAAATCGCAAGTACCTTAGTTGCTGGCGGTAAAAAAGAGGCGGCAACGTTGGAATGGCGCGGCACTGAGACAAACCCAGTCAGTGTTGAAAAGCGCCTAAGCCATGCCATGGTGCATGGTATTACCGAATTCATTGTCGAAGATACTGAAGAAGCGCGAGCAGCATTTGAAAAATCTGGCGGACGCCCAATTCACGTGATTGAAGGTCCGCTTATGGATGGCATGAATGTAGTTGGCGATTTGTTTGGTCAAGGCAAGATGTTTCTGCCGCAGGTAGTGAAATCTGCACGCGTAATGAAAACTGCGGTTGCACATTTAATTCCATTTATTGAGGCCGAAAAAGCCGCAGATGAGGCCAGAACTGGCGTAGTTTCTAAACCAAAAGGCAAAATGGTGATTGCCACGGTAAAGGGTGACGTGCATGATATTGGCAAAAATATCGTCAGCGTGGTGTTGCAATGCAATAACTTTGAAGTGGTGAATATGGGCGTAATGGTGCCAGCGGCCGAAATTTTAGCCATGGCGAAAGCCGAAAATGCTGACATTATTGGCTTGAGTGGCTTAATTACACCAAGCTTAGAAGAAATGACACATATCGCTAAAGAAATGCAGCGTGATCCGTATTTTGTCAATGCGCAAACGCCCTTACTGATTGGTGGCGCCACCTGCTCACGCGCGCATACCGCAGTAAAAATCGCACCCTATTACGATGGCCCAATTGTCTATGTGCCCGATGCTTCTAGAAGCGTTTCGGTGATGCAAAATTTGCTTACGCCAGAAACGCGCGGTGCCTATTTGGCCGAGATTCAAGCCGATTACGAAAAAGCCCGCACCCAACACGCCAATAAAAAAGGCTTGCCAATGTTGAGCCTTGCTGATGCCCGCAAAAACAAAATGCACCTTTCTTTTGCAGGTGAATTTGCACCTGTAAAACCCAAATTTATTGGCCGCCGCGTCTTTAAAAATATTGATTTAAGTTTAATTGCGCAATACATCGATTGGGGGCCATTTTTCCAGACCTGGGATTTAGCAGGCGCTTACCCCGCCATTTTAAGCGACAAAGTTGTGGGTGAGGCCGCCACCAAAGTGTTTGCAGAGGCGCAAGCCATGTTGAAAAAAATCATCGATGGCCGCTGGCTAAGCGCCAATGGTGTGATTGCACTGCAACCCGCCAACAGCGTCAATGATGACGATATTGAAATTTATACTGATGAAAGCCGCAGCCAAGTAGCATTTACCTATTTCGGCATGCGCCAGCAATCTGTTAAACCTGTTATTGATGGCGTAGCACGGCCAAACCAATGCTTGGCAGACTTTATTGCGCCAAAAGGTGTGCCAGAAAATACAACAACAGATTACATTGGCCTATTCGCCGTCACCGCTGGCTTAGGTACAGAAAAAATCGAAAAACGCTTTATTGATGCCAACGACGACTACAGCGGCATTATGTTTAAAAGCCTAGCTGACCGCCTTGCAGAAGCCTTTGCAGAATATATGCACGAGCGTATTCGCACCGATTTTTGGGGCTACGCCAGCGATGAAAAACTATCAGTAGAAGCGCAAATTAAAGAGCGATATCAAGGCATCCGCCCTGCGCCTGGTTACCCAGCTTGCCCTGACCACACAGTAAAAGCCGATATGTTCAAACTGCTGCAATGCGACGAAATTGACATGCAATTAACTGACAGCTTTGCCATGATGCCAGCGGCGGCAGTTTCAGGCTTTTATTTTGCGCACAAGCAAGCAAAATATTTTAGTGTGGATAAAATTGGCAACGACCAACTAGAAGACATGGCAAAACGTAGAAACCTACCAAAAGACTATTTAGAGCGCTGGCTCGCGCCGAATTTGGGTTAACTGCATGTCTGCAGAAGGAAAGTCAGTATTTCAAATCAACAAATCTGCTGGCTCAGGATGCGTTATATTGTGCGAAAGATGTAAATGTCGCACTAATCATGAAATATTGGCTTCTACTGATTTAAGTGGGGAAGATTGGCACTGTGATTTTACTTATTACTATGATGAAAGCCATCAGATTGTTAAATGTCGTGGTTGTAATACAATTTCTTTTAGGAAAGTAAGTTCGAATTCAGAGGATTATGATTATGATGAAGCGATTAATCAAACTGTGCAATTGGTAACAGAGCTAATATATCCGCATAGAAATGGTGCGCGTTTCTCAATTAAAGATACAGATCTTTTGCCCCTTAATGTTAAGCATGTCTATGAAGAAACAATTAAAGCAACAAACAATAATCAACCAGTTTTAGCGGCTATGGGGATAAGGGCTTTAATAGAGACAATCTGTAAAGATAGGAAAGCAAAAGGAAGCAATCTTTTTGAAAAAATTAGTGACCTAGTTAACATAGGAGTGCTGGCTGCAGAAGGCGAAAGTATTCTTCATACATTAAGAACCCTTGGTAACGACGCTGCACATGAGGTTAAGCCACATAGCACAAAAAAGCTATCACTTGCGCTCGATGTTTGCGAACATTTATTACAGGGTGTTTATTTATTACCACATCATGCAAAAGAAACTTTTAAGTAATTAGAATTATGCACATTCATATTTTAGGTATTTGCGGCACATTTATGGGCGGCATTGCGGTGTTAGCCAAGCAGGCTGGGCATCGCGTAACTGGTTGCGATGCGAACGTTTACCCACCGATGAGCACACAATTAGAATCTCAAGGCATCGAGCTGATTGAAGGTTTTGATCCTTCCCAAACCAAGTTAAATCCTGATATTTACGTGATTGGCAATGTGGTTTCGCGCGGTAATCCATTGATGGAGGAAATACTTAATCAAGGTTTACCGTATATCTCTGGCCCGCAGTGGTTGGCAGAGAATGTGCTACAAGGTAAGTGGGTGTTGGCTGTGGCGGGTACGCATGGCAAAACCACAACAGCTTCTATGTTGGCTTGGATTTTAGAGTATGCAGGCTTGGCGCCTGGTTTTTTGATTGGCGGCGTGCCTGAGAACTTTGGTATTTCCGCAAGGCTGCCGCAAATACCGCCGCAGTTAATCCCCTCCCCATTTCAGGGGGAGGGCAAGGGTGGGGTTAGTGTAGATAGCAACCAGCCACCCTCTCCCCAGCCCTCTCCCTCAAAGGGAGAGGGAGCAGAAACTATAGTGGAGCGTTCACCTTTTTTTGTGATTGAGGCGGATGAATACGACACCGCGTTTTTCGATAAGCGCTCAAAATTTGTGCATTACCGCCCACGCACTGCTATTTTGAATAATTTAGAATTTGACCACGCTGATATTTTTGATGACTTAGCCGCGATTGAAAAGCAGTTTCATCATTTGGTTCGTACCGTTCCGCAGCAAGGTTTGGTGGTGAGTAATAAGCAGCAAAGCTTAGAACGCGTGATTGCCAAAGGCTGTTGGAGCAATTTGGAGTTTTTTGGTGCGAATAAATTAGATGCCAGTGAAAGTTGGGAGGTACGAAATGTGGACACCCAAGGCCGTTTTGATGTATTTTTTAAAGGTGAGCGACAAGGTAATTTAAGTTGGGATTTAATGGGTGAACACAATCGCATGAACGCGCTGGCGTGTATTGCGGCGGCACGCCATGTGGGTGTTGCGCCTTGTATTGCCATTGAGGCGCTGGGCGAATTTAAAAACGTTAAACGCCGTATGGAAACAAAAGGTGTAGTGAATAACATTACGGTTTATGATGACTTTGCGCATCACCCAACGGCTATCGAGACCACATTAGCAGGCTTAAAAGCCAATATCCATGGGGGCTCTGGCGATGCCAGAATAATAGCTGTGTTAGAGCCACGCAGTAATACCATGAAACTGGGCGTGATGAAAGACGCCCTACCCGCCAGCTTAAAAGATGCCGATTTGGTATTTTGTTACGGTGCAAATTTAGGCTGGGATGCAACAGAAGCGCTAAAACCAATTGCCAATAAGGCGAAAACCTTTGATGATTTGCAAGCTTTGGTGCAAGCTATAGCAAAGGCCGCAAAACCGCATGACCATATCTTGGTGATGAGTAATGGCGGCTTTGGCGGTGTGCATCAAAAAATTCTAGACGCACTAAAAATAGATGCGCTAAAAATATAGGGTGATGAAGGCTTAGCTTGAGCGTTGCGCAGAAACAAACTGAACTGGCAGCACTGGTCAGCTTAAAGGCATGGCTGGCAAAGCTGACTGTCATGAGTATTGCGATTTGGCTTTCTGTGCTAGTTCACGGCGCTATTTTAAGTATTAAATTTGAGCCAGAATTGCGCAAGCTGGCCGATAAGTTACCTAGTTTGAATGTGGTGCTAGTCAACGCAAAAACCAAAACGGCACCAGATAAAGCCGAATTGCTAGCCCAAGCCAATTTAGACCTTGGCGGTAACACAGATAAAAATAAGCAGATGAAAACTGCGCTACCAGCGCCCATACAAAAAACTACCGAGGTTAAGTTACAACCCAATTCTGAGACGCGCAGTGCAGCCAAATCTGCCAAGCTAAAAGCACAGGAAGCGCGTGAGCAAAAACGGGTAGATGATTTAGAAAAACAAGCGCAAGAGCTGTTGACACAGATTAATGGCACCAAAAAAATACAATCTAACCCGACCCAAAACGCAGCTTCGGCAGAGCCTGAACAAGGCGAGCAAAAAATTAAATCAAAAACATTAGATCGTGCTGATTTAATTGCCGCTAGTTTAGAGATGGATAAGCTGCAAGCGCAAATTGATAAGCAGCAAAGTGAATACCAAAAACGACCGAAAAAGCGCCATATCGGTGCACGTACTAAAGAATATCGGTTTGCTTTGTATGTAGAATCGTGGCGTCAAAAGGTAGAACGCATTGGCAATATGAATTACCCCGAGGCGGCGAAGGCGCAAAAATTATATGGGCAGCTACAGATGACGGTTGCGATTAAATCAGATGGCAGTTTAGAAAGTATAGAGATTGACCGACCATCAAATCACAAGGTGTTGGATGATGCCGCCAAGCGCATTGTGGAGCTGGCAGCGCCGTATGCGGTGTTTCCAGCAGATATTAAGAAAGATACAGATATTTTATACATAACACGCACTTGGACTTTTACGCAGGAAGATTCATTGGCGACCGTAGGTTCAAATTAATAATATGGGTAATAACTTTTATCAACACCACGTATTTTTTTGCTTAAACCAGCGCGATAATGGCGAAGCCTGTTGCATGGATAAAGGCGCAGAAGCGGCATTTGACTACATGAAAGCGCGTGTAAAAAAACTTGGATTAAGCGGCGAAGGAAAAACGCGTATTAATCGTTCTGGCTGTTTGGATAGATGCGGTCTTGGCCCACTGATGGTGGTTTATCCACAAGCGGTTTGGTACACGTTTGTGGATAATGATGACATTGATGAAATTATAGAAAGCCATTTAGTCAATGGCAAAGTTGTCGATAGATTAGTTGTTAGTTAAAGAATTAAAGTGTTTCGATACAGACTTTTATTTTATCGATTAACATTAATTTAGCTTGCCTAGAGAGCGCATGGATATTGACTACTAGGGCATCATTTAAACCCTCGTGCCTTACAACAGCGCCCCAATGACTATTTGGAAAATGTTTGTCATCTGCAAAACGCGGAATGATATGCCAATGCAAATGCGGTGTTTTATTGCCTAAGCTGGCTAAGTTGATTTTGTCTGGGTTCATCACTACGCGTAACGCAGTTTCTACCGCAAACACCACGTTCATCATGCGCGTGCGATTTTCTGGCATTAAATCGGACATTTCTTTGGTGTGACCAATGAGTTCAACGCGGCAATAGGCTGGGTAATTGGCGTCATTTAAAAGTACCACGCGGCAGAAATCATCTTGCCACAAAGTTTCGTGGGGGCTTGGTTGGCATAAGTCGCAAACCATTACGAAGCAGCTAGCATGCGCTCTAGCGTCAGCTTGGCTAATTTCGCATCGTGTGCTGGCACTTTAATTTGATTCACAATATTGCCTTCGGCCAAGTTTTCTAGCGTCCAGGCTAAATGTTGTGGGTCAATACGCGCCATGGTGCTACATTCGCATACCACATGACTCATAAATTGCACGTGCTTGCCTTGCGGCTTCATTTGTTCCGCCAAACGCGTGACTAAGTTCAATTCTGTGCCGACCAGCCATTTAGTATTGGGTGGTGCTTCAGTCACTGTTCGCAAAATGTACTCAGTTGAGCCAACAAAATCAGAATTTAGGCACACTTCAAACGGCGCTTCTGGGTGAGAAATCACCTGGCCATCGGGATGTAGTTTTCTAAAGTGCTCAATGTTTTGCAGGCGGAACATCTGATGAACCGCACAATGGCCTTTCCATAGCAAGATTTTGGCGTTTTGAATTTGTTCGACTGTCAAGCCGCCCATCGGTTGGTCTGGATCCCAAATTGGCATTTGCTCCAACGGAATACCCATTTTATGGCCTGACCACCTGCCTAAGTTTTGATCAGGGAAAAACAATACTTTTTCGCGCTGTTTAAAGCTCCAGTCTAATATTTTAGGCGCATTGGTACTAGTGCACACAATACCGCCATGTTCGCCACAAAATGCTTTTAAATCAGCGGCGGAGTTAATGTAAGTCACAGGGGTGATTTTTTCATCAAAGTTTAGCACTTTGCTAAGCTCGCGATAACTGCGCTCTACTTTGGCTAAGTTAGCCATATCAGCCATGCTACAGCCCGCTGCCAGGTCGGGCAAAATGACAACTTGCTCAGGCCGGCTTAAAATATCAGCCACTTCGGCCATAAAATGCACGCCTAAAAATACGATAAATTCGGCATCTAAATCTTCACAATATTTTGATAGTTTGAGTGAATCGCCTGTAAAGTCGGCATGACGATAAACACTTTCGTGCTGATAATGGTGGCCTAAAATAACCAAGCGTTTACCTAATTTATTGCGTGCAGCAATAATGCGGCGTTGGCAATCGACATCTTCTGCCGCCTGATATTTCTCAAATTTGATGGTGGTTGTTTGCATGATTTATATCTACTTTATAACGTTAAGTTATTTTTTTCACCTAATCTTTTAAGTGCATCCACGTTAGTCCAGCTAAAAACACGTGTTGCCGCGTCGCGCCAATCTACCCATTCATAGCGAGTATGTTCATTATCCGCTAAAGTAATATCCATGCGGCTTGGTAGGCACAGGCTAAATAAGTGCTCGGTGTTTTCTACCACGCCCGGCGCATAACGGTGGCGCCAATGTGGATATATTTCGTACACATTACTTATCTGCCAGTCTTGTAAATCATATAAATTTGCATCTAAGCCCGTTTCTTCAGCCACTTCACGAATGGCTGTTTGCCTTGGCGTTTCGTCGCCTTCTACACTGCCAGTAACCGATTGCCAAAAGCCCACTTTATCAGCACGCTCCATAATCAGTACTTGTAAATCAGCGGTGTGAATAAGCACCAGCGTAGAGATTGGGGTTTTAAAGGTCACAGTAATATTTTAAGACACTAAGATTAAATCTTTTTTGCTGCTTGGGTTAAATTTTTTGGTAATTGAAATACCACACTTTCAATCACGCCTTGCAGTTCAGACACGTTATCTGCGCCTAAAGTTTGCAGTTTCGCAATCACTTCTTTCACTAAAATTTCGGGCGCAGAGGCGCCAGCGGAGACACCAATTTTTTTCTTACCAACTAGCCATTCAGGTTTCAGATATGTCGCGTTATCAACCATATAAGCCTCAACGCCCTGATTATGTGCCACCTCTCTTAACCTATTGGAGTTGGAGCTGTTTGGTGAGCCAACAACAATCACTAAATCGCAATCTTTGGCCATAATCTTAACCGCATCTTGGCGATTTTGTGTGGCGTAGCAAATGTCATCACTTTTGGGTGCGTGAATGTGTGGAAATTTAGCTTGTAAGGCATTAATCACTAAGGCAGCATCGTCCATTGATAGCGTAGTCTGTGTCACAAACGCGAGTTTTTCTGGATTTTTTACGCTTAATTTGGCCACGTCTTCTGGCGTTTCTACCAAATACATGGCTAGGCTAGTATCTTCAGGATCGTCCGCATCAACTTGACCCGCTTGTACTTGACCCATCGTACCTTCCACTTCAGGGTGGCCTTTATGCCCTATCATTATGATTTCCATACCAGCTTTGTGCATTTTGGCAACTTCGATATGCACTTTGGTCACTAGTGGACAGGTTGCGTCAAAGGCAATTAAACCACGGCTTTCCGCCTCTGCACGTATCGCTTTTGAAACGCCATGCGCACTAAAAATAACGGTGCTACCCTTTGGAATGACATCTAATTTCTCAACAAAAATCGCGCCTTTGGCACGCAACTCGTCCACAACGAACTTGTTGTGTACAACCTCGTTGCGTACATAAATTGGCGCGCCAAACTTTTCAAGCGCTTGCTCTACTATAATGATGGCACGATCTACCCCTGCACAAAAACCGCGCGGGTTGGCCAAAACAATATTTGGCGCTGTTGATATTTGACTACTCAAATTAATAAAGCCTTGATAATTAGGTATAATTGCAAAAAATTTAAGCGATAACTTTACATGAAAAACACCGCTACTTTACTCATTACTTGTCCAGATACCAAAGGCATCGTAGCAGCTATTGCCGATTTTTTATATCAGCATAATGCTAATATTTTACACGCAGACCAGCATCAGGATGCAGAAAATAATCTGTTTTTAATGCGAGTAGAGTGGGATGCCTCAAATTTAAGTTCGGGTGAATCGAATTTTAATTTAGATGAAACGGCTTTTTGTGCAGCATTTGCGCCAATTGCTGCTAAATTTAGCATGCAATGGCAGCTTAAATTAAGCCAACACAAAACACGCATGGCCATTATGGTTTCGCAATACGATCATTGCTTGGCCGATTTACTGCATCGGCATAAAAGCGGTGAACTCGCTTGCGAAATACCGTTGGTTATCAGTAATCACCAAGTAACAGAAGATTTAGTGAAGTTTTACGGTATTGATTTCCATCACATTGTCGTCACCAAAGACAACAAGACAGAAGCGGAAGCTGCGCAGTTTAAATTGTTTGAGCAATACAATATTGATTTAATTGTGCTGGCGCGCTACATGCAAATTTTATCGCCTGATTTCGTAAAACGCTACCCGCAACGCATTATTAATATTCACCATTCTTTTTTGCCTGCTTTTATTGGCGCAAAGCCATACCACCGCGCATTTGAACGCGGCGTCAAATTAATCGGCGCTACAGGCCATTATGTGACAGAGGTGCTAGATGAAGGTCCGATTATAGAACAAGATATCGATAGAATCTCGCATCGCGATCAGGTGGAAGATTTGATTCAAAAAGGCCGTGATTTAGAACGCATTGTATTGAGTAAAGCTGTGCGTTGGCATATTGAAAATCGTATTTTGTTGTATGCCAATAAAACCGTGATTTTTGATTAAGTCTTTTGATTAAAAATTAAAAATGGACGTAAAAAAAAGCCAAGTCGATACTTGGCTTTTTTAATCATTAACACTAACTTTCAGCAGCAACCATGTCAGGTAAATCTTCTACCGCTTCATCTTCATAATCTGCAACTTCTTCTAGGGCGCTAGCATCACCAATTTCTGCAGCAGTAAATGGTGTGGTACTAACAACAGGTTTAGAAGCACATCCCACAACAAACAACATCATTAAAGCCAATAAAATTTTATACATTTATACTCTCCCTAAATCGTTATCGTTATAATAAATAGCAATTATTCTGCAGCAGGCGCATCTAGTGCAGGTGGCGCCACTTCTTCTTCAGGTGCAATTTCAGGTAGTGCTTCATCAGCAAAAGCAACAGAAACGTTTAAGGCAGCTAACGCTAACATTATCGCAAACAAACTTTTCATAGAATCTCCCAAATAATAATTTTAATTGATACAAAACTAACATCGAATCAGCAATTTACACTGAGTTAAGTTTGCATGCAACATAAATAATAAAGCCTATTTTATGTAAGATTCTAGTGCAAATAAATCAGCAATTTTTTCGCGTTGTCGCACCACATAAACCGTATCGCCATCTACAATCACTTCAGCCGCTCGGGCGCGTGTATTGTAGTTGCTGGCCATGCTCATGCCATAAGCGCCTGCTGACATAATGGCTAATAAATCACCTTCTTGTAGATTTAAATTTCTGTCGTGACCTAAAAAATCGCCGCTTTCGCACACTGGGCCAACAATCTCATAAGTTTCGGCTTTGCCTGCGCGGGGCGCAACTGCTTGAATATCGTGGTATGCATCGTACAAGGCTGGTCGCATTAAGTCGTTCATGGCAGCATCGACAATGGCAAAATTTTTGGCTTCGGCAGGTTTTATGTATTCTACTTTAGTCAGCAATACGCCCGCATTGCCCACCAACGCGCGCCCTGGCTCAAACAGCAATTTTACGTTTCTGCCCGCTAGTTTAGCTAAAATGGCTTTGGCGTAAGTGGTAAATTCTGGTGGTGTTTCATCGGCATAGGTAATGCCAATGCCGCCACCTACATCAATGTGGCTAATGTGTATGCCTTTTGCTTCCAGCGCATCTACCAAACCTAAAATTAAATCCAGCGCTTCAATAAACGGCGCTAGCTCAGTAATTTGCGAGCCAATATGGCAATCTACGCCATGTACGGCAATATTGGGCATGCTAGCAGCTAGCTGGTAAACACTAATTGCCTCATCAAACGCCACGCCAAACTTGTTATTTTTTAAACCAGTAGAAATATAGGGGTGAGTTTTGGCATCGACATTCGGGTTAACGCGCAACGAAACAGGCGCAACCTTGCCCATTTCACCCGCCACGCTGTTTAAGCGTTTCAACTCGCTGGCTGATTCTACGTTAAAGCAAAAAATGCCTGCGGTTAAGGCAGCGCGCATTTCATCGGCAGTTTTACCCACGCCAGAAAACACAATTTTTTGTGGGTCACCACCTGCAGCTAAAACGCGCGCGAGTTCGCCGCCAGACACAATATCGAAGCCCGCGCCTAGTTTGGCAAATAGGTTCAAAATCGCTAAGTTTGGATTAGCTTTCACCGCAAAGCACACCAAATGATTGCTGCCGATTAAGCCAGCTTTGAAATCGGTAAAAGCCTGCGTAAGTGCAGCTTTGCTATACACATAACATGGTGTGTCATGTTGACTGGCTATCTGGCTAAGCGCTACATTTTCGGCATGTAATTCGCCATTTTTAATTGTAAATTGATTCACTTTTTATCTTAAATATCTGTAGTAATTATGGAGCAGGGCTGGAAGGCCCATCAATATTGGCTGCTGGAGCATCGTTTTTTGTAGCGCCATTATCAACGCCTTTTTCTACGCCTTGTGGGTAACGCTGCTCAGGGATATATAGCGGCCCTTTAGTGCCGCAACCTGCAGACGCCATACACACAATAACGGCCAATAAAATATGCACAGTTTTAAACATGCTCATCTCACAAAAAATTTAATCATTATTTTAGCATTGAATAGCGTAGATGATAGAAAGCGACCATTTTCAACCGCTTATTCTGTTAAACATTCCGATTATCGGATACTACTAGACAGGGTAATAAGCTGTTGTGCATGATACGTTTAACTAGCAAGGGCAGGCAAAATGAATACTTTAAAAGTAAGGCAAACAGGTTTTACGCTGATTGAATTGATGATTGTGGTTGCAATTATTGGTATTTTGGCTGCAATCGCTGTTCCCAGTTATCGTGAATATGTTCAACGTGCGCGCGCGGCGGATGCAACTGGCGTTCTAGCCGATATGCGAATTCGTATGGAACAATTTTTTCAAGATAATCGTACATATGTTGGTGGCCCTTGTGCAGCACCAGCCGGCACCAATGCAGCTTTTTTTGGCTATGGCTGCTCTGCAGGACCTGCAGCCAATAGTTACACATTACAAGCACAAGGTACTGGCGATATGGCCGCATATCGTTACAATATTAATGAGCAAAACGTTAAATCATCAGCTTTTAATAATGCATGCTGGCAATTAAGCCCAACTGGCAATTGTTAAGCGCAATTGTTTAAAAATGCCCATACATAAACAAAAAGGTTTTTCGTTAATAGAGCTAATGATTGCAGTTTCAATTATTGGCATTTTGGCTGCTGTAGCTATACCCAGTTATCGCACATGGATACAAAATACGCAAATTAGAACTGCATCTGAATCTATATTAAATGGTTTGCAAAAAGCACGCTCAGAATCATTAAGCCGTAACTCATTAGTACGATTTAGGTTGGCTGCGAACGCCGGCTGGACAATTGCTTGCGTTAATCCAATTGCTGATTTGAATGGAGATGGGGTGGATGACTGCCCCGCCAACATAGAAACGCGAGATAGTCGAGAAGGTGGCTCACAAACGATTGCGCAAGCAGTTTTACCAGGTGGTGCAACAGACGTAGTTTTTACTAGTTTGGGTGTTCAATCCACCACAGTTGCAAATCAAATAACGCAAGTGGATATAAATAATTTAGACGCTAATAGACCGTTAAGAGTAAATATTACTGGTGGCGGATTTGTTCGTATGTGTGACCCCAATGCTACTGCTGCAGACCCGCGTGCATGTTAAATTAATTAAGCGAGCAACTATGAAAATAGGCGTGAAAAATAAAGTTAAACAACTAAAGGCAAAATATCAGCAAGGCGTTGTGTTGTTAGAAGCTTTAATTGCGATATTAATATTTTCGTTTGGTATTTTGGCAC